>CAZYLC010000005.1:35510-39814 GCA_964648755.1 uncultured Thermodesulfovibrio sp. | reverse complement strand
TAGAGATTGTAGACGTTTTTTCCTTACCCATCCAGTTCCCTATAATGGAGAAGACAGAAAAATTCATCATATAGACTATTTTTTCCAAATACCGAGAAGATTTAATCCATCTCTATCACCCGATTATCCATGGATTAGTCTGCCTCTTGAGAATAGACTTTCAGTAAGGGAAAAATTAGGGAAGCTTAAAAGACCAATTCTTGCAGTAGCACCTGGTGCGAAATATGGAAATACAAAAAAATGGGATTCCCTAAAATTTAATGAAATAATTAAAAATTTTTCAGAAAAATACGGTTCTACTCTTATTTTAGGGCAAAAAGGGGAGGGATTAAATTTTACTAAAGAAGATTTAGCCGATAGAGTATTGGATTTAACAGGAAAGACATCTCTTTCTGAGTTAATCAGAATTCTGTCTGAATGTGATCTTCTTCTCTGTAATGATTCTGGAATAATGCATCTTGGTTATGCTCTTGGTATCCCTCTTGTGGCAATTTTTGGTTCTACTTCACCTGAACTGACTGGACCTCCTCGTATTGCAGGGAAAGTTGTAGCGGCAAAGGTGAGCTGTAGCCCCTGTTTCAAGAATAAATGCCTTAATATTGAATGTATGAAATCAATAAAAGTTGAAGAGGTTTGGAATGCTCTATTAGAAGTCATGCCTACAAAAAAAGCCATCTTTTTTGATAGAGATGGAACTTTATGTAAGGATGAAAATTATCTCAGCAGATGGGAAGATTTTGAAATTTTTCCCCACATTGAAAAATTACAGGAACTCAAAAAATTAGGCTTCTTGCTTATTGGAGTTACAAATCAGTCAGGTATTGGGAGAGGAATAATAAAGGAATCTCTTGTTAGGGATATTAACCAAGTTTTTATTGATAAATATGGATTTGACGACTTCCTATATTGCCCTCACCACCCCGATGAAGGATGTTTCTGTAGAAAACCAAATCCAGGAATGCCAATAATCGCAAGATATAAACATAAAATAAATTTCAAAAAATCCTATGTAGTTGGAGATAAAGATATAGACATGAAGTTAGCTCAAATGATTGGAGCAAAAGGTATTTTAATTGGTCAAGAAGCAAAAAATCTTAAAGAAATAGTGGAAATAATCAAAAGGGATAGGGATGCTTGAGAATATTGAAAAAATACTAATTATAAAACCAAGTTCTCTTGGAGATATCGTTCATTCATTGGTATTTTTAAATTCAATAAAAGAAAATTTTCCCTCTCTCCAAGTTCATTGGGTGGTTGCAAAGGGATTTGAGGACCTTCTTACAGAACATCCAATGATTGAGAGAGTTATTTTGATTGAAAAAGAAAAATGGAAAAGCATTAAACATTTTCCAAAGACAATAAAAGATTTCTTAAATTTAAGAAAAATTTTGATGAAAGAGGGATACCCCTTAGCTGTAGACCTTCAAGGACTTTTAAGAAGCGGAATTATAACAGCCTTAAGCGGAGCAAAAATAAGATATGGCTTTAAAGAAAGTAGAGAACTAAGTACAATCTTTTACAATAGGCTTATTTCTGCACCAGTAAAGTTACACGCTGTAATACGTTATCTTGAAATGGCTAAAGCATTAGGTTGTAAAATTAACTCAATTAATTTCCCCTTACCTAAAGAAAAAGAACCAGAATGGTTGAAAGATTTCAACGATTACATTGTCATAATTCCTTCAGCGAGATGGCAATCAAAAAACTGGCCTATTCCCTATTTTGTTGAACTTATAAAGATGCTTCCTAATAATTTTATAGTGGTAGGCTCAGGCTCAGATAAGACTCTGGCATCTAATATAGAAGAATACTCCCAAGGAAAAGCAAAATCTGTGGCAGGCAATACTACTCTAAAGGAATTAATAGCAGTTTTTAAAAAATCTCTCTTTGTCATAACTCCTGATACAGGAACAATGCATCTTGCCGTAGCATGCGGGAAAAAAGTTGTAGTTCTATTTGGTCCAACATCTTCTGAGAGAACCGGTCCTTTTGGAGAGGGACATCTTATAATAAATTCTCCAGCTCAATGTAGTCCTTGTTTTAGAAAAACCTGTCCTGAACTCAAATGCATGAAAGAGATTACCCCTGAAATTGTGTACAATAGAATAACAAAATGGAGGGAAAATGAAATATCAAGTTGGTAAAACAGGTAGAGTTTTTGTTGTAAAATTTGAAGAAGGAGAAAATCCCATTGAAAAAATGAAGGAACTTGCCAAAAAAGAAAGTTTATTTTCTGCTATATTTTGGCTCATAGGAGGACTTAAAGGGGGTAAATTTGTTGCAGGTCCTAAGGGTAATGAACTTCCTCCTCAGCCTATTTGGAAAGAAATTCTAGGTAACAATGAAATCCTGGGAATAGGAACCTTATTCTGGTATAAAGAGGAACCAAGAATACATCTGCACGGAGTTTATGGAAGAGAAGATTCTGTCAAAATGGGATGTTTGAGAGAAGACCCACAAGTTTTTCTTATTCTTGAAGCTGTTGTAATGGAAATTTCAGAAGTGCAAGTGAAAAGAGAAATTGATGAAAAATCAAAAATGGTTCTACTTGAGATTTAAATGACAAAAGTTAAAATCTGTGGCATAACAAATTTAGAAGACGCCCTTTGGGCAATAGAATGTGATGCTGATGCTCTTGGATTTGTTTTCTATAAAAAGAGTCCAAGATATGTATCACCTGAAAAAGCATTAGAAATAATTAGCTCCCTTCCTCCCTTTATTACGACTGTAGGAGTTTTTGTTAATGAACCGGTTAGTAAAATTAAAGAGATTATCTCATTTACAGGAATTAATATTATTCAACTTCATGGAGAAGAGTCTCCAGAGTTTTGTCAAAACTTCAGAAAAGTTATAAAAGCATTCAGGCTCGATACAGAAGGGAAATTACCTGATGGACGCTCTTTAGAGGATATACTTCCTAACTATAATGTCTCAGCCTTTTTATTAGATACCTTTAGCATGACAGATTATGGAGGAACAGGCAAAACCTTTAACTGGCAATATGCATTGAAGGTAAAAAATTTTGGCAGATTAATCCTTTCAGGTGGTTTAAATATATTTAATGTGGAAGAAGCAATACGGAAAGTATTGCCCTATGCAGTTGATGTATCAAGTGGTGTAGAAAAATACAAGGGTAAAAAAGACCCTGAACTTGTAAAAAAATTTATTGAAAAGGCAAAAATAAAAAATATTAAAGGAGCAAAAAATGATTGAATGGTCACCTTACAGTAAAGAATCTTTTCAAAGGGCAGAGCATGAAAACAAGCCTGTCTTCCTTCATATTTTTGCAAAGTGGAGTGCCTATTGCAAAAAGATGAAAGAAGAAATTCTTAATCAGCCTCAAATAGCTGAAATTATAAATAAAAACTTTATTCCTATTCTTGTAAATCGCGAGGAAAGACCCGATATAGATTCAATTTACCAAAAAGCCTCTTACATTATAGGACAAGGAAGTGGTTGGCCATTGAATCTCTTTTTAAATTATGATGGAAAGCCCTTTGCTGGAATAACTTACAAAGCAGATGAACATAAAGATTATTTTATAACTATGCTAAATAAAGCATTAGAACTATTTAATACAAATCGAGATAAGGTCTCAGAGAGAGCTCGAGTAATAATGGATGCGATAAAACCTATAGAGGTCGCTCCTGCAGAAGTAAGAGAAGAGCTTATTCATAATCCTGAAGAGGATATTGTAAAGGAAATGGATTTTGAATATGGAGGCTTTAAAAAGACTCCTAAATTCCCTCCCTTCGCTCACATTGATCTTCTTTTATGGAAATACTGGATAAGACCGAAACCTTGGGTTTTAAATGCTATTGAAAAAACCTACAGAGGAATGATGCAAGGAGCAATTTACGATAATATTGAAGGAGGTTTTCACAGATACTGTGTAGACAAAGAGTGGAAAATACCCCATTTTGAAAAACTCGCTGTTGATAATGCCTGGCATATTATAAACCTTATATATGCCTATGGCATTCTTAAAAATAATTTTTATAGAGAAATTGCTGTTGAAACAGTTGATTATATGAGAAAAAATTTAATTTCAAAGGATGGATTTTTTTGCCCCAGTCAGTTTGGAGATTCCTTTTATTATACCTGGACAGAAAGTGAACTGAGCAAAATATCTGACATGACAATCACTTTAGTAGATGGAAAGGCAATGGTTAATGAAAGATTTGTGCTTATTGGAAGAGATAGAGAACTAATAAAACAATTAAAAGAAAAATTTATATCTGAAAGAAAAAAGAGACCTTCACCAGAGGTTGATTTAGAACTTTATGCTTATGTGAATGGCATAT
>CAZYLC010000005.1:0-35500 GCA_964648755.1 uncultured Thermodesulfovibrio sp. | reverse complement strand
GAAGCTTTTATTTTGGCATGGCGGACTATAAAAAATAGAGACTTATTAGATATTGCTCTTACAGCCCTTGACAGGACTCTTTTAGCATTATTAAAAAATGGAAACTTTTATAGAACACTAAAAGACTCACCGGCATTAATAGATGATTATGCCTACATGATTTCAGCTCTCATTTCTGCTTACGAAGTAACAGCAGAAAAAAAATATATAGATATATCTAATCAACTATTGAATTTAGCCTTAGAAAATCTATGGGATAAAAAGAATGGGGGATTCTATGACGCTACAGAAGAAGTGCTCTCAATCAGAAACAAAAATATTCATGACACATACTATCCATCACCAAACTCAATTATGATCATTAATTTATTGAAACTTCATGGAATACTTAAGGATGACAGACTTTTAAATATTGCCGAAGAAGCGTTAAAGGCTTTTTCAAATACTGTATCTGCTTATCTTTCACCCTACTATGTTAAAGCTCTTCTAACCTATTTCGACCTTCTTGTTCTAAATTTCCATACAACCTTAGATTCGCAAATTGCCAAAGCAGCAATTCATCAGATAACACCCTTTACTGTTATTGCTCACAGAGAAGAAGATAAAGATTGTATAATCCCCTCGGTCAGCAAAAAAATATTCGAACCGATAAGACAACCTGAGGATTTGGCAAAATTTTTAAAGTTATTATAATATAAATAAAAAAATTTTTATTGGAGGGTTAATATGGAAATAAAAATTCTTGGTCCAGGTTGTGCTAACTGTTATAAAGTTGAAGATACAGTTAAAAAGGTTGTAGCTCAACTCGGCATTCAGGCAGAAATAACTCATATAAAAGATATGAAGGAAATTTTTAAATATACCCAAGTTACCCCAGGAATTCTTATTAATGGCAAGCTTAAACACTCGGGCTTTCCACTTCCTTCAGAGGACAAGGTTAGAAATATCCTGATTGAAGAGCTCAGTTCAAAATAAATTTATATAAAAATTAGAAAATTTTATTTGCCTTATGTGAAGGAACCAAATAAAATGAGAGCATGTTAGATTTCCTCACATATACATTCCCAATTTCTGGTGTTACTACAAATATACTAATTCCACCCCTCGTTGCTTTCATTGTCTCTTTTTTCACATCAATGGGAGGTGTATCTGGCGCCTTTCTATTAATGCCCTTTCAAATAAGCGCCCTTAACTATACTTCTCCTGGGGTGAGCGGAACAAACTTTATCTTTAATGTAGTCGCTATTCCCTCTGGAGTTTATAGATATCATAAAGAAAAGAGAATCCCTTGGCCCCTTGCATGGGTTATTATGATCGGAACTGTTCCAGGAATAATTATTGGCTATTATATAAGAATAAAAATCCTTCCAGATCCAAAATCCTTTAAATTTTTCGTTGGCCTTGTATTGTTTTACATTGGATTAAGACTCTTTCTTGATGTATTTAAAAAGAAAAAGGCAGCTGCACAGAAAAAATTTGATCAGAAACTTACAAAGGAAGCAACAGTTAAAACTATCTCTTTTTCATTGAAAAGAACAGTTTATGAATTCTGGGGTGAAAGATTTGAATTTAGCACAATAGGAGTTTTTATTCTATCTTTTGTAATAGGAGTAATAGGTGGTGCCTATGGTATTGGTGGTGGAGCAATTATGTCACCTTTTTTAGTAACATTTTTTAGACTCCCAGTTCACAGTATAGCAGGCGCATGTCTCATGGGCACTGCAACAGCTTCTGTTTTTGGTGTTCTTTATTATGCCATATTACCTTCACCCGAAGGGTTACAGACAAAGCCTGACCTTTTACTTGGTTTACTTTTTGGTTTAGGAGGAGCTTTCGGAATATATCTTGGAGCAAGAATGCAAAAACATATGCCTCAAAAGTATATAAAACTTATTTTAAGTATTTTGATTGTATATATAGCCCTGAGATATATAGTTCAATTTTTTAATTAATTCAAAATTTTTAACATCCCTTCAAAAACTTCTTCCGCCGGACCTGTCATATACACATGTCCATCATCTGCCCATTCTATTTGCAAATCACCTCCTAAAAGATGAACTATTACCTTTTTATCAGTGAGTCCCTTGAAAATAGCCGCAACAGCAGTGGCACAGGCACCAGTTCCACATGCAAGGGTCTCCCCTGCCCCTCTTTCCCAAACACGCATGGTTATTTCCTTTGAATTGTTAACAAAAGCGAATTCAACATTTGTTCTTTTTGGGAATATAGGATGATTTTCTATTAGGGGACCGTACTTTGTAACAGCAAAGTTTTTAGGATTTTCATTAAGAAATATGACAGCATGAGGATTACCCATGCTAACACAGTTAATTTTTGCATGCCATCCTGATATTTCAACTAATAAATCAAAAGCCCTCTCACCCTCTGCATCTACAGGTATTTTCGATGGATGAAATTCAGGCATTCCCATGTCCACCTGAACAAGTTCTCCAATTTTTTTTGGTTTTATCATTCCTGCAAGAGTTTCTACATGAAGAATTTCTTTGTTTGATAATCCCCTGTCCCATATGTATTTTGCAAAACACCTTATACCATTACCGCACATTTCAACTTCTGAACCATCAGCATTGAAGATTCTCATTTTAAAATCAGCTATTTCTGAGGGATAAATAAGTAATAGTTGATCTGCTCCTATACCAAAACGGCGGTCGCAATACTTTATTGCAAACTCCCTCGGATTGTTAATTTTTTGATTAATGCAGTCAATAAGAATAAAATCATTCCCCAGTCCATGCATTTTTACAAAATTAATCTTCCCCATTATAATAAGTCCTCCGGTATAATTTCATTTCTAATTAAATCTTTGTAGGTCTCCCTCTTCCTAATTAGCGAATATCTTTCACCCTTTACTAATACTTCTGCAGCTCTTGGTCGGCTATTGTAATTTGATGACATAGTAAAGCCATAGGCTCCAGCACTCATAACAGCAAGATATTCTCCTGAGGATAATTTTTCTAACTCTCTATCTTTAGCTAGAAAATCACCAGATTCACATATAGGACCTACCACATCAGCTATGATTCTATCTCTATTTTTATTAACCACAGGCTGAAGTTCATGATATGAACCGTAAAGTGTTGGTCTTATAAGATCATTCATGCCTGCGTCAACTATCAGGAAATTCTTATTCTCTGTTTCCTTAGTATAGAGAACTTTTGTTACCAATATGCCTGCATTTCCAACTATAGATCTTCCTGGCTCCAAAATTATCTTCCCTTTTTTATTTTTTAAAAGGGGCAACAAAGAATTTGCTAAATCTTTCGGAAGAGGAGGTTCTTCATCTTTATAGGTTATTCCTAATCCTCCACCAATATCAATATAATTAATCTTCATATCAAATTTAGTAAGCTTATCATAAAGGGATATAATCTTCGATAGAGCTTCCACATAGGTTTTAGTATCAGTAATTTGTGAACCTATGTGTTTGTGTATTCCGATTACTTCTATGTTATCCATAGTCTTTGCAGTTTTATAATAATCAAGAGCTTTTTCAATAGGAATACCGAACTTGCTTGTTTTTAAGCCTGTGGCAATATATTTGTGGGTTTTAGGATCAATATCTGGATTAACCCTTAATGCCACCTTGGCTTTTTTCTTTAACTTTTTTGCTATCTCGTTGATTTTATGTAATTCTGCCTCTGATTCCACATTAAACATTAAAATATTATTTTTTAGAGCATAGCCTATTTCTTCCTCGCTTTTACCTACTCCTGCAAATACGATTTTATAATTTTTTATTCCTGCTTTTAATACTCTAAAAAGTTCTCCACCAGAGACTATATCTGCTCCCAGCCCTAACTGAGCAAAAATACTTAATATAGCAAGATTAGAATTTGCCTTTACTGCATAACAAATTAGGTGAGGCACTTCGCAAAAAGCCTCTTCATAAGCTCTTATATGTCTTATTAGAGTGCCATAACTATAAATATATACGGGAGTTCCGTATTCTTTAATAATTTCCATTACAGGTACATCTTCAGCATATAACTCTCCATTTTTATAAGCAAAGAAATGCACAAAAACCTCCTTTTTTAAATTAAAAAATATACTAATTATACAAAAAATAAAGCTTTTTTGTGGAGTTAAATTGTTTAGTTTTTGAAAAATTTTAATAAAATTTGTTGACTAATTTAGCTTTTTACTGGTAAAGTATTTTATCAAAAAATCATAAGAGAGAGGAGGGGAGGAACTTAATGCCCTCTGTAAATGTTAGGGATATGGATTCTTTCGAGGCAGCTCTAAAACTTTTTAAAAAGCAATGCGAAAGAGAGGGAATTCTTTCTGAGATTAAAAAGAGAGAGCACTACGAAAAGCCAAGCGTAAAAAGAAAGAAAAAAGTTTTAGCTGCTAAGAAAAAATTAGCAAAGAAGTTAAAAATGCTATCAAAATAACTTTTCAATTTTATCATAGAGGAGTTCTTTAAAGAACTCCTCTATTTCTTTATTATCAAGGAGGGAACATGAAACTCAGAGATTTATACAAAAAGGCAATTCAAATAGGCATAGAAAATGACCCTCGCGGTAAGGAAACTGTTCTTAAAGAATTAGAAAAAAGAAAAAAAGATTTTGAATCTCTTCCTGAAAAGAAAAAAAAATACTTTGATTTTGAATCTTTAGAAAATCCCTATAGTGATTCAAGGATATTATTTGGACAGGGTGATGAAGAAATTGAATCAATTATAGCAGGAATTGATATGGAAGTGGGTGAAGTTCTTTTAGCAGATTCTTTGAGAAGAAATGGACAGAAAATTGACGCAATTCTATCTCATCATCCAGAAGGCGGAGCCTATGCAAAATTGTTTGCTGTTATGTCCATGCAGGCAGATATTCTTGGTAGATTTGGAGTTCCAATAAACATAGCTGAAAGTTTAATGGAAAGCAGGGTAAAAGAAGTGGAAAGAAGGCTAATGCCAGTAAATCACACAAGAGCAGTAGATGCTACGAAGTTGTTGAATATTCCTTTTTTATGCCTTCATACACCTGCTGATAACATGGTTGCCTCTTACTTGCAAAAACTTTTCGATGATGAAAAACCTTACACCCTCGATGATATTGTTGAAATTCTCTTAGATATACCTGAATATAGCGAGGCAGAGAAAAACAATGCAGGACCGAGAATTTTAATTGGCAATAAAGACAGAAAAGCCGGTAAAATTTTTGTTGACATGACAGGAGGAACAGAAGGCTCCAAAGATATTTTTAAAAGTATGTCTTTAAGTGGAATTAATACCATAGTTGCAATGCATTTAAGTGAAGACCACCGTAAGGAAGCAGAAAAAAATCATCTTAATGTAGTTATCGCAGGTCATATTGCAAGTGATAATTTAGGCTTAAATCTTCTAATTGATAGAGTTTTAGAGGGTGAAAATATAAAAATTTTCGAGTGTTCAGGTTTTGTAAGAGTTAAAAGGCAATAAGCCTTCGGAATGGATTACCAAAAAATATTAGAAGAAATAAAAAATAAATTAGATATAGTTGATTTAATTTCTGAATATATTAACTTAACAAAAGCAGGGCAAAATTACAGGGCTCTATGCCCTTTTCATAATGAAAAAACACCTTCTTTTTTTATCAGTCCATCCAAGCAAATTTTTCATTGTTTCGGTTGTGGTAAGGGAGGAGACGTAGTTAGTTTTCTAATGGAATATGAAAAGATTTCCTTTAATGAAGCCTTATCTATTCTTGCCTCGAAAGCAGGTATTGAGCTACAATTACAAAATCAATCATCTATTCCAAAGGATAAACTCTATAAAATTTATGAAATTACTGCAAATTTTTACTCAAAACAGCTTAGAGAATCTGAAAGAGCTAAAAAATATCTAAAAAGCAGAGGAGTTGATTCAACAAGTATAGAAAAGTTTAAGATTGGTTATGCTTCAGCAGAGAAAAACTCTCTTTATAATTATTTACAGAAGCAAGGCTTTGATGAAAGTTTAATTAGAATATCAAGACTTATCAATAAATCGGAAGATTTTTTCCAAGATAGAATAATTATTCCCATTACTGACTCTACTGGCAGGGTTATAGCTTTTGGGGGCAGAGCATTAGAGAACCAAAATGAAATTCCCAAGTATATTAACTCGCCAGATACGCCGATATTTAAAAAAGGTGAAACAATTTTTGGTTTATATCAGGCAAAACAATATATTAAAGAAAAGGGTTATGCAATTTTGGTGGAAGGATACTTAGATGTTATTTTATCTCATCAATATAAATTTTTTAATTCAATTGGTCCACTGGGAACTGCTTTAACCCTTCATCAACTTAATAAACTAAAACGGTTTACTAATAAAATATTACTAATATTTGACGGAGATGAGGCAGGAATTCAAGCTACTGAAAGAAGCCTATCTCCCCTCTTTCAGGCTGGATTTATAGTCAAGGTGGTGATTTTACCCAAAGGGAATGATCCAGCAAGCATTCTTCAAAAATATGGAGAGAAATTTTTTAAAAACCAAATTTCTAAGGCCTTAAGTCCCATAGAATTTTATCTAAAAATACTTAATAAAAATACTTTAAATGAAAAAATTAATGAAGTTTTAGTCAAAATAAGTTTCGTAAAAAATCTTATTTATCGGGATGAGTTATTAAAAGAACTCTCGGAAAAATCATCTATAAACGAATTAACATTGAGAGAAGAATTAAAAAAAGTCTCTCAAAATAAAAAGTATGAAAGGATATTATATCCAAGTGAAAACTCCTGTTTATTAAATGAAGAAGAGATAATAATAAGAATAGGCTTATCTTATCCTGAAAAGTTAGATTCTATTTTTAATCAAATCGACGCAGAAATGATAGAAAATTCTTTACTAAAAGAAATCTTTATAAAGATGAGAGAAGATTTTAAGAAAGAACATTTTTCAATAGATAATTTTCTAAACAAGCTAACAGAACAACAAAAATCTCTAATATCAAAATTAATAATTACCTCAGAGATAAGCGAAGATTCTATTAAACAAAACTTATGTGATTGCATAAAAAAGCTTAAGATTAAATTTATTGATAAAAAAATTAAAGAAACAGGAAAAACAGGCGATGAAAAATATTTAAATAGGTTGATAAAAGAAAAAAAAGAAATATTGAGGTTTTCCAATGAAGGATTATGAAGAATCGCCAAACTTTTTAAATTCTTATAATTACCAAACAGAAGACAGGGAACCTGGTGAAGAGCATGATGAAACACATGACTCTTTGAGATTATATTTTAAACTTATAGGAAGTATACCTGTTTTAAGTAGGCAAGAAGAAGAAACCCTCGCAAAAAAAATAGATGACAAGAAAAAAGAACTTGTAAAAGAACTCCTTTATATACCCTTTGTTCAAATAAAAATAATTTCTCTAAGTGAAATTTTTATTCAACATCCTCAAAAAGCAAAAGATTTATTAGAGGAAGAAGATTTAGAAACAGAAGAAATAAAGAAACAATTTTTTAATATTTCTGAGAGTATTAAAACAATAATGAGAAGAAAAAAAAACAATAGAGAAATTTTAAAAAAATTTTTCCATATACCTTTAAGAGATGAGCTTACTATCATGTTTTTCGAAGAACTCGAGAATTTATTTAACATGGCATTGCGAGGTATTGATGTAAGTGAAAACACAGGAATTCCAAATGAGGAATTTTTAACTACGCTAAAGAAAATCAGAGAAATTTTTATAGAATTTACGGAGATAAAAAATAAGCTTATAGAGTCAAATTTAAAACTTGTTGTAAGCATTGCCAAAAGATATGCGGGAAGGGGATTAAGTCTGGAAGATTTAATTCAAGAGGGTAATATTGGATTGATGAAAGCTGTTGATAAATTTGAATACAAAAAAGGATTTAAATTCAGCACATACGCAACGTGGTGGATAAGGCAAGCTATTACAAGAGCAATAGCCGATCATTCTAAAACCATAAGAATACCTGTTCATGTTGTTGACAATCTCTGTAAAATTAACAGATTTTTAAGAGAAATATACTATAGAAATGATAAAGAACCTGATTTAGAGGAAATTTCTTTATTCCTTCAGCTTCCAATGGCAAAAATTGAAGAAATGTTATCTGTAACAAAAGAACCCCTATCAATAGACATTACCATAGGTGACAATGATGATACTTTACTTATCGAAACAATACAGGATTATAATTCACCTAATCCTTTCATGGAGTCTCTTCATGATGAATTGAGAGAAAAATTACTGAACCTATTTAAAATCCTCACAACAAAAGAAAAAGAAATTTTACTCCGAAGATACGGGATAAACAATAAGAAGCCAGAAAGTCTCGAACAAGTAGGAAAAGAACTGTCCATCTCAAGAGAAAGAGTAAGACAATTAGAACTAAGAGCTATGAGAAAACTAAAAAGATTGTGCAGTCTTCAATGGCTTAGAGAGTTCATCAAAGAGTCTTGACTTATCTATATTTCTAAGGTTATAGTAATTTTGTAATGTTTTTAAATTTGGGCCCATAGCTCAGCTGGCCAGAGCTACCGGCTCATAACCGGTTGGTCCCAGGTTCGAATCCTGGTGGGCCCATTCTTTAAAACAGGAGATAAAGTTATAGTGGTTGAGGAGTTACAAACTCTAATTGAATTACAACAAATAGACTCTCAAATAATCTCTTTAAAACAACAATCAGACATAATACCCTCAGAAATCAAAAAAATTGATGAAATAATACTTAAATTTCAGAAAGATTTGGAAAATGAAAATAAAAAATTAATTGATCTTGAAAAAAGGAAAAAAGACAAAGAAAGAGAAATTGAAGACTTACATGAAAAAATAAAAAAATTGAAAGAAAAAACCTCACAAATTAAAACAAATAAAGAATATCATGCATTGCTACAGGAAATACAAAAAGTAGAGGAAACTATAAAATTAGAAGAAGAAAACTTACTTCAAATAATGTACGAAATTGACGAACATAAGAAAAAAATCGATAAAAATAAAGCAGATATAGCATCTACAAAAACTGATTTAGAAAAAGGAAAAAGAGAATTAGAAGAAAAAATAAAAGAAATAGACAAAGAAATAGAAAAATTAAAAGCCTCAAGGAAAAAAGTCGCAATTAGCATCCCTGCAGAAATTTATGATGAATATAAGGAGTTAATGAAAAAACATAAAGGACTTGCTGTTGTTGAAGTATTAAATTCTGTATGTCAGGGATGCTTTTTACACATTCCCCCACAACTTTATGTGGAAATTAAACTTAATCAGTCAATAAAATATTGCCCTCAGTGCGGACGCATCTTATTCTTCAAATCTAAGGAAAACAAAGAAGAACAAAAGGCTACATCTGAATGAAGGCAAAACTTTACTGCGATGGAGCCTCTCGAGGAAATCCAGGTGAGGCTGGAATAGGATGTGTAATTTGGCTCAACAGTGATAGGGTAATAAAAATATCAGAATATGTGGGTAAAACAACAAATAATGTGGCAGAATACAAAGCTTTAATAAGAGGATTAGAAGAAGTTCAAAACTTAGGCGTTGAAGAGATTGAAATATTTTCTGATAGCGAATTATTAGTAAGGCAAATATCGGGTATTTATAAGGTAAAAAATAAAAATTTAATTGAATTATACGGAAAAGTTAAAGAACTTCTTAGCAAACTAAAATTCTATAAAATAACCCACATCAAAAGAGAGAATAATTCCGTTGCTGATAAGCTTGCAAAAGAAGCCTCATGGAAATCACTAAAATAAGATGTAAAGTATGTGGCGTTCTAAAAGAAGGAATGATCCTTGATCACTATAATTTAAAGATTTGTCTAAATTGCTTCCCCGACTTTTTTCAAAAAAGAATCAACAATACCATAAAAAAATTTAATATGTTCCAATTTCCCGATCCTCTTCTAATTGGTATATCAGGTGGTAAAGATAGTGTGAGCTTAACAAAAGCTTTGAAAGATTTAGGTTACAGAATAACGGCTTTACATATTAATATGGAAATCGATGAAAATTCAGAAAAAACTGAAAAATTTGTTAAAAATTTTTGTGAAAGTGAAAAAATTGAACTTAAAATAATAAAATTACAACAACTATTTCCCTTGCCATTATATAAATTATCAAGAATTGCTAAAAAACCTGTATGTGCAGTCTGTGGCACAATTAGAAGATACATAATGAATAGGGAAGCTAAAGAAGAAGTAATTGTTACTGGTCATACTTTAGATGACGAAGTTTCATTTATAATAAAAAACCTTATATTCTGGAATGATGACCTTCTATCACGTATTAATCCTTTACTCATTGAAAAAGGGGGCTTGAGCAGAAAAGCAAAACCTTTATGCCTTACAACAGAAAAAGAAACAACAGCTTTCTGTAAAATTTTAGGAATAAACTATATTGATACTCCATGCCCATATAAGTCTGAAGTCTATAATGTTTTTAAAGATATTACAAAAAAATTAAATAAGAATTTTCCTGGTTCACTAATAGGTTTCTACAAGGGATATTTAAAAAGAATAAAAAAAATATATCCAGAAAATAGAGAAATTCCTCTTTTACAAAAATGCAAAGAATGTGGATATCTAACAAGCTCACATATTTGTAGCATTTGCAGATTGAAGGTAAAGCTGTTAGAATATAAAGATGGATGAGGTATTGAAAACTATCAAATATAGAAGAAGTATCAGGTCATTTCTTAATAAACAAATTCCAAATGATATTCTTAATAAAATGATCGAATCTTTAATTTGGGCTCCCTCTGCTGGTAATCTTCAGGCAAGAAAATTTTTCTTTGTGTTGAATCAAAAAATCAAAAGGGAAATAGCAAAAGCTGCTTTAAATCAAACATTTATTTCCGAAGCACCATTAGTCATAGTAGGCTGCATAGACAAGAACAAAATATATCCCCGATATGGCGAAAGAGGCGTTAAGCTTTACGCAATTCAGGATGTTGCTTGTAGCATTACTAATGCGATGCTTGTTGCCTGTGAAAATGGGCTGGGCACTGTTTGGATAGGTGCCTTTCGAGAAGAGGAAGTATCTGAGATTTTAAATTTACCAGATTATTTAAGACCTGTGGTAATTCTTCCTGTAGGTTATCCAGCCTACGTACCTTCATCTCCTCCAAGAGTATACTTTCAAGAAGCAGTGGAGTTTGTCGAATGAGAGAACCCTTAATAATTGCTATGGAAGCTGCCCAGCAAGCAGGTAAATTAGTCAGGGAAAGAATCGGGAGTATATCTCAAGAAGAAATAAGTCAAAAAAGCTTTTCAGATTTTGTTACAAAAGTTGATTTAGAGTCTGAAAAAACTATTATTACCAATATAAAGAAACATTTTCCCAATCATCAGATAATGGCTGAAGAATCCTCTAAAGATTATAAAAAAGCTGATTACTTATGGATAATAGATCCTCTTGATGGAACAACTAACTTTATTCATGGTTTTCCCTTTATTGCCATATCTATAGCTCTAATGTACAAAGGGGAGTTAATAATAGGAGTTATCCATGACCCCCTAAGAAATGAAACTTTTTATGGAGAAAGTGGTTCTGGAGCCTTTCTTAATGGCAAAAAAATAAAGGTTTCTTCCATTAAAAAACCAGAATCCTCTCTTATTGCCACGGGCTTTCCCTTTCGAAACAAACAGTATATAGAAAAATATGTAAAAATTTTCCATAAAATGCTACATTCCGTTAACGATCTCAGAAGAGCAGGAGCTGCTGCTATTGATTTAGCCTATGTTGCTTGCGGAAGAGTAGATGGATTTTTTGAATATGCTCTTAGTCCTTGGGATATTGCAGCAGGAACGGTTTTGATTAAAGAAGCTGGGGGCGTTGTTTCAGATTTTGATGGGAAGAGTACTTACCTATTAACGGGAAATATAATTGCGGGAAATCCTGTTATTCATAAATTCTTATCTGACAATTTAAAGGAAATCTTAGGAGGCATTAATGGGTAAAAATATTGTTGAAAAAATCTTAGAATCTCATCTTGTTTATGGCGAACTAAAACCTGGCAATCTCATTGGAGTTAGAGTTGACGAGGTTTACACTCAAGATGCTACAGGGACAATGACATGGTTAGAATTTGAAGCAATAGGACTTGATCGTATAAAAATCCCTCTCGCAGTCTCTTATGTAGACCACAATATGCTACAAAGTAATTTCATGAATGCTGATGATCACCTTTTTCTGAGAACTGCTGCTGCAAAATTTGGCGCCTATTTCTCAAGACCTGGAAATGGCATCTGTCATCAAGTTAACTTAGAGAGATTTGCTGCTCCTGGAATGATTGCTTTAGGCACTGACAGTCATACACCTACTGGCGGTGGAATGGGAATGATCTCAATTGGTGTAGGAGGGCTCGAAGCAGCATCAGTTATGGCAGGAATGCCCTTCGAATTCACAATGCCTAAAATAGTGAAAATACATCTAATCGGAAAACTTCGCAGGCCATATGTGACTGCAATGGATGTGATACTAACTCTTCTCAAAATGTTAACGGTAAAAGGTGGTGTTGGTAAGATATTTGAGTACGGAGGCCCTGGAGTAAAAGATTTATCTCTAACAGAAAGAGCTACGATAACTAATATGGGTGCAGAATTAGGTGCAACCACATCTATTTTCCCAAGTGATGGAAACACCTTGGAGTTTCTAAAAGCTCAAGGAAGGGAGCATCAATGGATAGAATTGGAAGCTGATGAAGATGCAAATTACTCAGAAATAATAGAAATAGATCTTTCCTCAATAGAACCTATGATTGCTCAACCCCATAGCCCTGATAATGTGATATCTGTAAAGGAAATAAAAGGAACGAAAATAGACCAGATATGTATAGGTTCTTGTACTAATTCTTCCTATAAAATTATGAAAACTGTGGCTTTAATATTGAAAGGAAAAACTATTCATCCTGAAGTTACTCTTTTTATAAATCCTGGTTCAAAACAAGTCTATGAAATGCTTGCAAAGGACGGCTCAATTGAAAATATCATATCTTCTGGAGCACGAATTCTTGAATCCGCCTGTGGACCCTGTATAGGCATGGGAGGAGCCCCAGGTAGTGGGCAAAAATCTCTTCGCTCCTATAATAGGAATTTTAAAGGACGTTCAGGGACTAAGGATGCCCTTGTATATTTAACTTCGCCTGTAATATGTGCATTAGCTGCTATCAATGGAAAAATAACAGATCCCTTTGATATAGATATGCAGATTGATATAGTAGATGAACCAAAGAGTTTTCTAATCAATGATAATATGATAATACCCCCGCAGAAAGATAGAGATATTAAAATTATAAAAGGTCCTAACATAAAGGAAGTCCCTGTTAAAGAGCCTATAGAAAGTAAAATTACTGCAGAAATATTATTAAAGCTTGGTGACAATATAACTACTGATGATATTTTGCCAGCAGGAAGTCAAATACTTCCATATCGTTCCAATATTCCTATGATCTCTACTTTTACATTTAAAAATATTGATGAAAGCTTTTATGAAAGAGCAATCGCTGCTAAACAGAAAGGTGGAGGAATTATTGTAGGAGGAGAAAATTACGGACAAGGTTCTTCACGTGAACACGCAGCTATTGCACCTATGTTTCTCGGGATTAAAGCGGTTGTAGCTAAATCTTTTGCGAGAATACACAGGGCTAATCTAATAAACTTTGGTATCCTTCCACTAATATTTGCTAATCCTGAAGATTACGAAAAAATACAGCAAGGGGATATTTTGGAGATAGATAATATTTTAGAGAGTATACAGGGTGAACAAAAATACATGGTTAGACTTTCAGATAAAAACATTTCCTTTCAAGTGATTTCTAATCTCAATTCTAAAGAAAAAGAACTTATTCTACAAGGAGGTCTCTTACCTTATGTGAGGAAAAAAGTTCTAGGATAACTTGACAAGTTAAGAAGTAAATATTTTAAAATTCAAAGATTTTTACAATAAATAAAGTCACTTAGGAGGCTCCATGACAAAAGCGGATCTTGTAAATTACATTTTTGAAAAAATAGGACTTCCAAAAACGGAAATACAGAAAATTGTAGATACCCTCTTCGATACGATGAAAGAAGGGTTAATAGAAGACGAAATAATTAAAATATCAGGCTTTGGTGTTTTTACTGTGAGGAAAAAAGGTGCAAGAATGGGAAGAAATCCTAAAAATATGCAACCTGTTGAAATAAAACCCAGGAGAGTGGTAACCTTTCGACCCAGTGATAAACTTAAAGATAAATTTAAGTAATTTTTAAAATGGGAGAATCACTACAAAAAGAATTGCCTTTTAAGCTCTTTTATAAAATAGGAGATGCAAGTAAAATTGTAGGAGTAGAGCCTTATGTTTTAAGGTTTTGGGAAAAAGAGTTCCCTTTCTTAAAACCTAAAAAAACAAAGGGAGGACAAAGGCTCTTTACTAAAAAAGAAATAGAACTACTCCTGCAGATAAAGAAAATGCTTTATGAGGAAAAATATACAATAGAAGGCGTAAGGAAAAAATTGAGTAAAATTTATCAATCAGCTGATAACATTAATAATATTAGAAAAGATACCTTAGAAAAGGTTAAAATAAAGTTAAGAGAAATTCTTGAAATTCTTTCTTAATCGGGGCGTAGCGCAGCCTGGTTAGCGCACTCGCTTGGGGTGCGAGTGGTCGGCCGTTCGAATCGGCTCGCCCCGATTTTTAATTTTCAATCTTCTGGGAAAATTGACTAATAAAATATGAAGGGGGTATAATTTAGGGCTATGCAGGAAACACCTCTTGCTGAACTTATTCAACAAAGGATAAAAAAATTAGAAACATTAAGGGACTCAGGAATAGAACCCTATAATGGTATTTTTGAACCTGCTTCAAAGACTTCTGAAATTTTAAACCTATATGGAGACTTAGATAAAGAAACCTTAGAACTTAAAAATATAGTAACTTCTGTAGCTGGAAGGGTAATCCTTTTAAGGGATTTTGGCAAGGCAGCCTTCGCTCATTTACAAGATTCTAAGGGTAAAATACAAATTTACCTCAGGAAAGATATTTTAGGTGAAAAATTTCAATTAGTTAAATATCTTGACATAGGAGATATCATAGGTGCAGAAGGCAGACTATTTAGGACAAAAACAAATGAATTAACTATAGAAGTTAAAAATTTTGCTTTTCTAAGTAAATCTTTAAGACCATTACCTGAAAAATGGCATGGACTCAAGGATATAGAAGCAAGATACAGGCAAAGATATGTGGATCTCATAGTGAACCCTGCTGTTAAGGAAACTTTTATTAAAAGACAACAAATAATAAAATTTCTAAGAGAATTTCTTGAAAATGAAAGTTTTCTCGAAGTAGAGACACCTATGATGCATACAATAGCTGGAGGAGCAAGGGCTAAGCCATTTAAAACCTATCATGAAGCTCTTGATATGGAACTTTACCTAAGAATTGCTCCAGAACTTTATCTAAAACGACTGCTTGTTGGAGGCTTTGAGAGAGTATTTGAAATTGGTAAAAACTTTAGAAATGAGGGTATATCGACAAAACATAATCCTGAATTCACAATGATAGAGTTCTATGTTGCCTACAAAGATTATAATTGGCTTATGAATTTCACTGAAAAACTCTTAAGTTATGTAGTAGAAAAAGTTTGTGGGAATCTTCAAATTAAATATGGGGATTACATAATAGATTTCAATCCACCCTTTAAAAGAATATCCATGTATGATGCTCTAAAAGAAAAAGGAGTTCCCGAAGAAATTTTCAAAAATCAAGAATTAGCAGCTCAATGGGCATTAAAAAAAGGAATAGATATTCCTAAGGGTGCTACCCTATCTAAAGTTCTCGACGAAATATTTAAAGAAATTGTTGAACCTGAACTAATACAACCTACTTTTATAATTGACTATCCTGTAGAATTATCACCCTTAGCAAAAAGGAAAAAAGATAATCCTGAACTTGTAGAAAGATTTGAATTATTTATTGCAGGCAGAGAGATTGCAAATGCCTTTTCCGAGTTGAATGACCCTATAGACCAGAAGGAGAGATTTATTCAGCAATTGCAGGAGAGACTTCAAGGAGATGAAGAAGTTCCAGAAATGGATGAAGATTTTGTAAGAGCCCTTGAAATAGGAATGCCACCTGCAGCTGGAGAGGGCATTGGAATAGATAGATTAGTTATGCTTTTAACTGATAATCAATCTATACGAGATGTTATTCTTTTCCCCTTGCTAAGACCTGAAACTAAATGAAACTTCCTCTATATATTGCCCTAAGATATTTAAAAAGTAAAAAGAGAGGAATTTCCTTCGGTACTTTTGTCTCAATAAGCGGAGTTTCCCTGGGAGTAATGGCTCTAATTATTGTAATATCAGTAATTAGTGGATTCCACGAAGACCTTCAGAAAAAGATTCTCGGTGCACAAGCACATGCTGTCGTATTAAGTTATACTGGAGGAATAGAAAATTATAACTCCCTAATTCAAAAACTCTCAAAAAAAGAAGAAATTATTGGATACTCACCTTTTGTAATGGGACAGGTTCTCATATCAACAAACAAAAGATCACATGGAGTTTATCTAAGAGGAATCCTACCAGAGTTTGATAAAAAAACAACTGAAATATTCAAACACATTAAGTATAGATATGAAAACCATAATGATTTACCATGGATATTAATTGGTAAAGAACTGGCTAATTTATTAGGAGTCTTACCTGGTGATATAATTACTGTAATATCACCAATGGGCTCAATTGGTCCCTTAGGAATAATACCGAAGGCAAAAAAATTTATTGTAACTGGAATTTTTGAAATAGGAATGTTTGAATATGATGCCAACCTTGCAATTACAGAGCTTAAAATTGCTCAAGAATTTTTTGAGTATGGAAATAAAGTTACTGGTATACAGTTAAAGTTAAAAAATATTTACAGAGCTGATATAATTAGTGAAAATCTCACAAAAGAATTAGGAGAACCTTATTATGTTAAAGATTGGATGCGGATGAATAGAAATCTCTTTTCTGCACTTAAGCTTGAAAAATTTGCTATGTTTGTGATACTTACTTTAATAGTAATTGTTGCATCTTTTAATATAATAAGCATGTTAATGGTTAATGTAACGGAAAAGCAAAGGGAGGTTGCTATACTCAAATCAATGGGTGCTACTGATAAGTTAATAAGATATATTTTTATGTCGCAGGGTCTTTTTATAGGCTTTATAGGGACAGTTATAGGGCTTTTAGGAGGACTCTTGTTATGCGAAATTATCAAATCCTACGATATTATAAAGCTACCTGCCGATGTTTACTATTTAAGTAAATTACCAGTAAAAGTAAACATATTAGATATCCTAATTATTTCAATTTCTGCTCTAATTATTAGTCTTATCTCTACAGTGTATCCGGCTCATAGAGCCGCTAAAATAAATCCTGTAGAAATATTGAGGTATGAATAATGTTTAAATTTATTAGAAATCTCGGATGTTTAATAATTATTATCTTTACTATATTTTTATGCATAGCTTTGATTTTCGGAGGTGGGGAAATAAGACAAATCGGTGATAAAACAACGGGATTTGTAAAAAAAGCTTTTCATTATGTAGCAGACAGAGCCGATGATATTCATAAATCTGTTTTCAAAAAATTTGAGGAAATGAGCAAGCCCTTCAAGTCTGATGAAAAAAAAGATATTAACAACAAATAATCTTACAAAAAAGTATATAACAAAGGCTGGTGGAATAGATGTACTTAAGGGAATCAATTTTTATGTAGATCAAGGAGATATAGTAGCAATTACAGGTGCATCTGGCGTAGGTAAAAGTACTTTTCTTCACATATTGGGAACCCTCGATTTCCCCACATCAGGCGAAATTGAATATTATTTAGACAAGAATATTAATCCTGCAAAATTATCCCGCGATGCCCTTTCAGAATTTAGAAATAAAAACATAGGGTTTGTTTTTCAGTTTCACTATCTTTTATCAGAATTCAATGCAATTGAAAATGTTATACTCCCTAAATTAATCAGTTATGAATTTACAGGGGACAAAAAAAATAAAAGAGAACTGGAAGAAAAAGCTTCTTATCTGTTAGAAGAAATTGGGATTCATGAAAGAGCTTTACATAAACCAAGCGAACTTTCAGGAGGTGAACAACAAAGAGTAGCTATTGCAAGAGCTCTATTTAATGAACCCGCTATTATCCTTGCAGATGAACCAACAGGAAATCTTGATTCAAAATCTGCAGAGGAACTTTTTGAATTATTTAAAAAAATAAATGAAACAAAGGGAACAACTTTTATCATTGTTACTCACAATGAAAGACTTGCTCAAAAATGTTCAAGAAATCTAAAAATGATAGATGGAATGCTTATTGATCCTGCCAATTCTTAAGTTTATACCCTGCCTCTTCTAAAGCCTTAGCAACTTTACTAATATCTATTTTATTCTCATCAAAGCTTATAACAGCTTCTCCTATTTCCACATCTGCATTTTCTACTCCAAGCGAATAGAGAGCATTCGATACTCTTTTAACACAATGTTGACAAGTCATTCCTTCAATATAAATCTTCAACTTTTTCATTTCACAACCTCCTCCTATATTTTTACAGCTAAAAATTTAATTATAAAAAAGGAAATTAAAAGATATGTTCCTAAACCAAATACTAAAGAAGGTAATATTCCTATTTTGGGACCTAATAGGATTATAGAAAAAATATATGCCAACCAAGGGAAAAGCATTATTAGTAAACTTTTTGCGTAAAGAATAACATTTTTCTCTCCCGATTGGAAGTAAATAATAATAAAAGTTACAAGAGTAATTACAGGCAGATTAGCAAAAAAGGCAGCAATCAATCCCTTAGAATGACTGGCAAAGTAACTTACCAAGCTTACTACTGTTCCCCCAATAAGAAAATAAAGAATGTATTTAAGTTCCATTTTCTATTTTATCAAAAATTGAAATAAGCCCTTAAGTTGACCTTTTAAAGGCTTTTTTTGTATTCTATTTTTGATGGGCCGTTAGCTCAGCTGGTAGAGCAGCTGACTCTTAATCAGCGGGTCGGAGGTTCGAATCCTCCACGGCTCACCAATGCATTCAAGGTTTTACAAGCTTTCCATTGGTCAGGTAACTTCGTAAGCATAACTTTTTCCGTGATGAAATATTTTCTATGCTGGAGAATTGCCCTTGAGCGACTTTACAAAATCTCTGGTAACCAATCTTGGCGAAAGGAGCGTCCCTGAAAGGGCGAATTTGCACTGTTTGAGCCCCGAATACTTTCGGGGCGAGTTTGCAAATTCGAGCGACAAAGCCTTAGATTGGTCAGAGATTTTGTTTATTAAGCGAAAGGGCATTTCTCCAGACTTGTATATCACGAAATTGGTTATGCTTCCCAAAACATTTGAGTCTTCTATTGATATTTTTATCAAAAATATATGAAGATATTTTAATGAATAAAATTAATTTTTATTGAAAGGAGGAGCGAATGAAGAAAATCATAGTTTTATTGTTAGTGATTTCTTTGTCGGGTATATTGTACAGTTGTACACAATATCATGCTCAGGGAGCAGGGGCAGGAGCAGTATTGGGAGGCATTGCTGGAGCACTCTTAGACCGCAAAAATCCATGGCGCGGTGGAGTTATAGGAGCGACAATTGGTGGTGTAACAGGAGCTACATTGACTGATATTTCCATGAGGGCATCAAGAGAAGCAGCGGTAAGTGGTAGACCCGTGGAATATAGAACTGAGGATGGGAGTGGTATTTATCGTGCTGAACCTATTGGCTACAATGCTCAAACAAAATGTCACAAGATTCATGAACGAGTTTGGGAAAATGGACAATTGATTAAGGATAGTATTAAAGAGGTCTGTGAAGGAGAGAAATACGAGCAGAGATATTAAAACTTAACGGCTCTTTATAAAAAAATCCCCTCCATATAGGAGGGGAAAAGAGGGTTAGTAGTGATTATTTAATTAGAATCTAAAGAGCAACCTGCAAGGTTAGCTGTATTCTCTTATCGTCTTTCTGACGTGGATTTTCATAATTTACATGGTCATAATCAAGAACTATCATATTCTTATGTTGCTTATCGATATGATATACTGCACCTAAAATATAGCGTGTATTTTCATTCTCATCAACATCTATGTCTGGATCAAAACGATCATAGCGACCTATAAGACTGAACTTTTTATGAGGCTTTAGCTCTGCAAATACTGAATAACCGTCTTTGTCTTTTTCGTCAGAACCTTTTTGATTGCCCTTACCTTTATAATATTGTCCTGTAAGAACCACATACTCATGCTCGAAACTGACAAATCCGAGATTTACCTTCCAGTCGGGATCTGTATCCTTGTTTCCCTTCCCAGTTATTCCGAAATAAGACAGTTGCAATCCTGGAATAATATCAGGAAGAGGTCTTATTGTAACTCTACCTTCTAATACCTTATTTTCATTCTTTTCAGATGCATGATAGCCTCCACCATTGTAGATACCAAATGCTACACTACCGTAGCGACCAGGGTAGTAACTGCTTACATTTTTTTGGTAGCTTTCATCCATTGTTCCACCGAGCAAGGAGACAAAAGTAACCCCAATATCAGCAGAGTTAAATGTGCTATTTCTCTCTAAAAACATTGTATCCTGACATCTATAGAAATTCACGTGCTCTTCGAAATCAAGCCATGGCATGTGAACTACACCTAACTCTATAAAAGGCTTTGTCATGAATGCAAAATCGGGGAGCTTAACCTTGGCATATGCATATTTAATTCTTACAGCAATAGAACCGTCAAGATTGTTAGGCTTGTCTTCAGGCTCATCCTCGGGGTCCTTTACCGTAGTTACATCAAATGTCATATGAGCATCAAACCATGGCATCAATTCTTTTGTAAATCTAAAATAACCTCTTTTAATAGTAAACTGGCTATATCCTTCGTCACTACCAACACCGTCTACACCGTTTTGATATGATAGATACCATAAAAGTCCAAACTTAATACCTTTAAGTGCCTTGACTACTTTCTCAATATCCTTTTGGGATACCTCTTCTTCTGCTGCCATAGACATTCCTGTAAAGAAAATCAGGCAGCAAAGACTTACCATTAAAGCCGCAAATTTTCTTTTCATAAATTTTCCTCCTTTTGATTTTTGATAGTTCGACTAAAATTTGAAACATAGATTAATCCGTTAATGTTACATAAATATTAAGGAAATATTAAATTTTAATTAACCTGTGTAACGCAGACCCATCCTTAGCTTTAATTATCTTGGACAGCAATTATTTGAAGAAAGATAAAAAAATCATATATATTTATTTATGTATAAAGATGCTGATTACGACGTGATTGTTATTGGTGCTGGACACGCAGGGTGTGAGGCAGCACTTGCGGCAGCACGCATGGGTTTTTCTACATGCCTATTTACAATTAATCTTGATACCATTGCACAAATGTCCTGTAATCCTGCTATCGGAGGGCTCGCAAAAGGTCATCTCGTTCGCGAAATAGATGCTCTTGGAGGTGAAATGGCAAAGGTAACAGATAGGGCAGGTATCCAGTTCAGGATGCTTAATATGAGCAAAGGACCTGCAGTTTGGTCATTGAGGGCACAGGCAGATAGAGTCTTATATAAGTTAGCGATGAGAAGGGTTTTGGAAACGCAAGAAAATTTGGACATAAAGCAAGCACTCATTGAAAAGATCATTGTAGAGGATAAAAAGGTCAAAGGTGTAGTTAATTCTCTCGGGATTTTTTATGGTGCAAAAGCAGTTATTGTAACGACAGGTACTTTTCTAAAGGGGTTAATCCATATTGGCCTCGAGAATTTTTCCGCTGGTAGAGCAGGAGAATTTCCCTCTATAGGTCTTTCAGAGTCTTTGAGGGATTTGGGACTTCAGATGGGGCGGTTAAAAACAGGCACTCCACCGAGGCTTGATGCAAAGACGATAGATTTTTCTAAGACAAAACCACAATACGGCGATGATCCACCGTTGCCATTTTCTTACACTACAGAACAAATATTAAATCCTCAGTTACCTTGTTATATAACTTATACAAATAAAAATACACACAAGATTATTCTTGATAATCTTGACCGTTCACCCCTTTATAGTGGCAAGATTAAAGGAATAGGGGCACGATATTGCCCATCTATCGAGGATAAGGTTGTTCGTTTTAGGGAAAAAGAAAGGCATCAAGTCTTTCTTGAACCAGAAGGACTTGAAACAAAGGAATACTATGCAAATGGGATACCGACCAGCCTTCCTTATGACGTACAGGTAAAGTTTGTAAGAACTATCCCAGGACTTGAAGAAGCAGAGATTATGAGACCCGGATATGCAATAGAATATGATTTTGTTTTTCCTACCCAACTTAAACATAATCTTGAAACAAAAATCATAGATGGTCTGTTTCTCGCAGGCCAGATAAACGGTACCTCTGGATACGAAGAAGCTGCTGCACAGGGTTTAATGGCAGGAATCAACGCTGCCTTAAAGCTTCAAGGGAAAGAACCACTGATACTTAAAAGACATGAAGCATATATAGGAGTGTTGATAGATGATTTGGTAACTAAGGGAACTAATGAGCCATATCGGATGTTTACATCAAGGGCGGAGTACAGATTACTTTTAAGACATGATAATGCAGACCTCCGTTTAATGGACAAAGGATATGAAATAGGATTACTTGATAAGAAAATTTATGATAGATTTCAAGAGAAAAGAAGACTTATTGATGAGGAAATAGAACGGCTTAAAAGAACTCGTATAAGGATAGAGGGAACTGATCGAAGCGAGTCTTTAGAGCAAATTTTAAAAAGGCCAGAAATAACATATAATTTTATTGAACAAAATTATCCTTCTGACAAGGAACTTACTAAGGACATTAAAAGACAGGTAGAGATACAGATTAAATATGAAGGGTACATAAAACGGCAGATGGAGATGGCTGAAAGATTGAAAAAGATTGAAAATATTAAGATACCAGAAGGCTTCAATTACATATCATTAAGCGGACTTTCTAAGGAGGTTATTGATAAATTACAAAACATAAAGCCTGAAAATCTTGGGCAAGCAAGCAGGATTCCCGGTGTCACACCTGCAGCTATCTCATTACTAATGGTAGCGATTGAAAAGTTGAGGAGAGCGCGGCAGCATTAAGGCAAGAAATATATACATTTCTAACCCATATTATTCACAAAAATTTTGGCAGATGGGGTATTTGAGCGGTCTTAAATTCTTTCGAGGAAAGAATTTTCCTCGGAGGCTCGATAAACACAAATAGAAAAGAATATTTGTTTGAAACAAAAAATTCCCGCGTTTATTATCATAAACTTAAGACAGTAGCCAATCTTTAATCTACTTTATCTTAACAAGACTGCTTTAAGGAGTACAGAATCAAATGGCATCGATAATTTTTAACTAAGATTTGAATTCAGATAAAAAAATCGGGAAACTCCAAAAATGTTTTTTTGTTGACAAAAATGTTATGCTGATGATAGGATAAAGCAAACGGTAACCAATTGCCGAAAAATATATTTATCGAGAGAGAATTTAAATGTGTAGGTTAGCAGCAATTACATCAAACGAGTATTTTTCGCCTCTTGAGAACATTTTTGCCCTTGAGACGATGAAAGAAGGACATGATGGTTCAGGTCTCGGTTTGACTATGAAAAATCTGGGCGGAGAGTTTGAAGATCTTAAAGATTATCCTATTCTTTCAGGGATATGTTCTAAGGATGGTGCCAAAATACTTGATGAATATATGGATAAAGCTGGATTTAAATTAAAGCACGTATGGGCACCAAAAATAAAACCGGTAAAAGGTATAGAACCTCGTGGCCATTACTTTGCAAGAGTATACGAGTATCCAAAATCATATAAGAACAGACCACTTAAAGAAAAAGAGGATCTATTACTAAATATACGAGTTGCACTTAGAAGATTAGGAGAATCTGATGAGTCAATTTTTGTCTTTTCATTTTATCCTGACGTTATTACATTGAAAGAGGTTGGCGATCCTCTTCAGCTTGCTGAGTTTTTTAATCTTGAGAAGTCTGAACTTAAGGCAAAAATCATTTTTGCTCAGGGCAGGCAGAACACAAACTATGCAATATATTTATATGCATGTCATCCTTTTTTCATTCAAGGGTATTGCACAATGACAAATGGCGAAAACACAGCCTTTGTCCCTATACGTGAATTTTTAATGAGCAGGAAGTTTCCTGGTTATATAGGTTATAACAGCGATAGTGAGGTATTTACTCACATATTACACTATACGGTGCGACAGCTCGGCCTGCCACTTACTTATTACAAAGATGTTATTACTCCTTTAAGAAGTTCAGAAATAGAGGTGAGAGAAGATAGAGAAGTGTTGAAACTTCTTAAACAGTCGTTGAGACCCCTTTGTATTGATGGACCAAATGTTGTAATAGGTTTTACTCCTGACGGTACGTGTTTTATGGTCCACGACTCAAAGAAGTTAAGACCCGGGGTTGTAGGGGGCATAAATGGCAAGTTTGCATTAATGTCTGAGGAATGCGGACTTGATAGGGTAATTCCACACAGGGACAGATCTAAGGATATTTTCCCGATGAAATACGATATGGTAATAGTCTGTCCTGATGCAAGAGAGGTAAAGGTATGGAATCAGTTAATGAATTAGATTTTAACCATCAGCTTTCGTTAAAAGAGTTTCCTTATATCATCCGTTGGAGAGAGGATAGATGCACTCGTTGCGGTAGATGTACGGCAGTATGCCCTGTTAAAGCAATCGAGCCGACGGTAAGACTACAAAGAACTGTTTACTCGGAAGGATGTTCCCCAAAACCTACTGTTGTAAGGAGAATTGTTCATGTAATTGAACAGGTAACAGATATCGAACGTTATTGTACAGGTTGTGGAACATGCACATTGGTGTGTCCGAATGACGCGATAGAACCTGAATATAATCCTTCTAATAAATTTTTACATTTTAAAAACAGAGGCGGTGAGGGATATAAGAGAGGCGGGAGAAGAAATGATCCTTCTATCTCTACTCTGGATAGGCTGAAATTTACAAGGATTTCAATGCTTACAGACCCAGCACTTGATGCCGGAAGGCACGAGTTTCATATAAGGACACTCCTGGGCAGAATTTTACCACCTGAAGAACTACCTTTGAAAAGGGTTAACGGTAAGCTCATAGTTGACAAAGAAAGTGGTAAATTTATCCCGCCTGTGAGAGAAATTTTCCCAATTATGATAGGTAGTATGTCAGTCGGCGCACTTTCTCCGCCAATGTGGGAAGGACTTGCAATGGGTGTGGCTTATCTTAATGAAGTAGAAGGGCTTCCAGTTGTAATGGCAACAGGCGAAGGAGGGGTGCCACCTCGGCTTCTCAAGTCAAGGTATTTAAAGTATTTTATCCTTCAGATTGCTTCGGGATATTTTGGGTGGGATGAGATCATACATGCATTGCCCGATATGGTTGAAGACCCCGCAGCTATTGAAATTAAGTATGGCCAAGGAGCAAAGCCTGGTGACGGAGGCTTATTAATGGCTCAGAAAGTCCTAAAGCTTATTGCGAGTATTCGAGGTGTTCCTCAATTCGTTGATCTTGCTTCGCCCCCTACGCATCAGACGAAATATTCAATAGAAGAAGCTGTGGCAAAGATGATCCAATCTATGTCTATGGCATGGGGATTTAGGGTTCCTGTTTATCCAAAAATTTCTGGTACAAAAACGGCAAGAGCAGTTCTTAACAATCTTGCAAGAAATCCATATGCTGCTGCACTCTCGATCGATGGAGAAGACGGTGGTACCGGTGCTGCTTACAATGTATCGATAGATAAAATGGGGCATCCTATTGTATCAAATTTACGAGAATGTTATTTAGACCTTGTAAGGCAAGGAAAACAGAACGAATTGCCATTAATAGCAGCTGGGGGAGTGGGAAAAAGAGGGAATCTTGCGGCAAATACAGCTGCCCTTATAATGCTTGGTGCATCTGCTGTTTCTGTTGGTAAATATATTATGCAGGCGACAGCTAATTGTTTTGGTGATGAATATAATCGGTGTAATATCTGTAACACTGGCAAATGTCCGAGGGGGATAACAACACAAGATCCAAAGTTATATAGAAGGCTCGATTCAGATAAAGTTGCTGAAAGACTTGTCGAGGTCTTCAGGGCTGCTAATGTTGAACTAAAGAAGATATTTGCTCCGATGGGTAGAAGTACTGAATTACCGATAGGTATGTCAGATGGTTTAAGTATTGACGATAAAGCAATCGCGGAGAGATTGGGAATAAGCTATGCATGTTAAGAAAAACAAAGGACAAATTGTAAGCATCGAAGATAAGAAAGTTGTTATACATGGAAATATAAATGGAGTGAGGATTTCGTCTAGGATTCTTGAAGAACAGATACAAAAGGCTGTAAAAGACGGTGCGAGGGAGTTATATATAATAGCAGATGGACAGCATGGTATCGGTGGAAGAATTTGGCCAAGGGGAGAGACAATAAAAATTACTGTTGAAGGCCCTGTTGGACAGAGGCTTGGAAGTATGGGAATGTTCGGAACAGAAATTGTGGTAAAAGGAAGTGCCTCAGATGATGTTGGATGGCTCAATTGTGGTGCTAAGATTACAGTTTTGGGAGATGTTACTAATGGGGCGTTCAACGCGGCGGCACAAGGGGTTCTATATGTTCAGGGAAGTGGTGGTGCGAGATGTGATACCATGACCAAACATAATCCTCGTTTTGATCCACCACAGTCGTGGTACTTTAGAAACGTTGGAGATTCCTTTGCTGAATTTAAAGCGGGGGGTATAGCTGTAGTCTGTGGAGTAAATCCCCGAGACCCACAAAATATTCTCGGATATCGTCCGTGTGTGGGCATGGTTGGAGGAACCATCTTTTTTAGAGGCCCTATTAAGGAGTATAGCGAAAGAGACGTAAAACTACTTGAACTCACACCTCAAGATTGGGAGTGGCTCAAGTCAAACATGATTCCGTACCTCGAAGCTATTGATCGCATGTCATATTATGAAGAACTTACGCGTAATCCTTGGGAATGGAAAAAATTTATCGCCTATACACCACAAGAAAAAAGGTCGAGGAAATGGTTCAGGATTTCGACTACCGATTTCAGAAAGAATTTCTGGGAAAAAGAAGTCGGTGAAGGGGGTATATTTGCTCCATATGTAAATCATGAGCTTACACTTTTACCTTATATAACAACGGGCAAGGACAGAAGAAATAAACCTATATGGGCTAATGAAAAGTATTCGCCGCCGTGTGAATACAATTGTCCTTCTCACATCCCATCTCATAAGTGTGCTTCGCTTATAAGAGAAGGAAAACTTTATGAAGCACTTGAATTAGTCTTACAATACAGTCCCTTACCAGCAACAGTATGTGGGCAGATATGTCCAAATCTATGCATGCAGAATTGTAGTAGAGGGAGAATTGATAAACCATTGAGCATAAACAAACTTGGAAGTTTAGCACTGAATATACCTGCTCCTAAAAAAGCTGAGTCTACTGGTCACACAATAGCTGTAATTGGAGGCGGTCCAGCGGGATTAAGTGCGGCATGGCAGTTAGTCCTTAAAGGACATCATGTAGATTTGTATGAAGCAACAGATAGGCTTGGTGGTAAACTTGAACTCTGTATCCCCAGAGAACGACTATCACAGGAAATACTTCAAAAAGAATTATCAAGATTCAAAGAAATAGGTGTTAATATTCATTTAAACGAGAAGATCGATCAGAAAAAATTTGAGGAAATATATAAAGATCACGAGATTGTAATAGTTGCTTGTGGTGCACATAAACCGAGAGTTATTCCTTTCCCAGGTTCTGAATATGCTGTTACGGCTTATGACTTTTTAAGAAACGCTAATATAGGCAATTTACCTGATATTAAAGGTAAGAAGATTGTGATAATTGGTGCAGGAAATGTAGGTATGGATGTTGCTTCTCAAGCTTTTAATTGCGGTGCTGAGTCTGTTATAGCTATTGATATCCAGAAACCAGCTGCATTTGGTAAAGAGATGGAATCAGCTATGTCAAAAGGCACCCAAATAATATGGCCAAAGTTTATAGATAAATATGAAGTTAATGAAAAGAAATTATATTTCAAGGACGGTTCTTCACTCGACGCTGATTTGGTAATTATCTCTGTTGGGGACATGCCTGTTTTAGATTTTTTACCATCAAATATACATACAGAAAAGGGATGGATTGCAGTAAACGAGGTAGGACAGACATCTGATGTAAAGGTTTTTGCAATAGGAGATGCTACAAGGCTCGGTCTTGTAACGCATGCCATAGGACAGGGGAGAACCGCTGCCGAATATATTCATTATCAACTAATGCATGCGCCACGTTGGCCTGAAGTAAAAGAGGTGATTCCTTACGAAAGAATTAAAAGGGAATACTACGAAGCTTGTTACAATGACTTTACACCAGAAGAAGAAGCGAATAGATGTTTATCGTGTGGTAAATGTCGTGACTGTCATATGTGTGAGATGACATGTTATTGGGGCGCAATTAGAAGGATTGAACACAAAGATGGTTCTTATGAATATGTTGTAGATGCCGATAAATGTATTGGTTGTGGATTCTGTGCTGGAATATGTCCTTGTGGTATTTGGGAAATGGTAGAAAATATTGACTAATGGGGAAATCACTTGTAAGAGAAAATTTAATTCTTTCTGCTTTTCTGGAAGTAAGCAGGGTTTTGAATTCCTCTTTTGAGCTTGAGAGGAACCTTTCGAGAACCATGCGCGTCCTTGAAGATTTTCTCAAAATGGGGAAAGGCTCTGTTTTTTTACTCGATGACAATACTAATGAGTTAAGAATCGTTGCAGCACATGGACTTACTAAAGAACAGATAGAAAGGGGGAAATACAGAATAGGTGAAGGCATTGTTGGAAGAGTATTAGAGAGAGGCTCTCCCATGATTATTCCCAATGTAGGAAAAGAACCATTATTCCTTAATAAAACTGGTTCAAGGTTTAGTAAAGATGGTATTTCTTTTCTCTGTGTGCCTATTAAGTTTAAAGATAATTGTATTGGGGTATTAAGTATCGACAAAGTCTCCAGCGATAAAGATATAAATATAACGGAAGATATAAGGGTTTTAGAAATATTAGCTTCGATTATCGCTCAGTATATAGTTTTATGGAAACATTATAAGGAATCCGAAGAAGAAAAGGAAAATCTTAAAAGGGAGCTTAGGGGTAAATATAGCTTACCTAATATCATAGGTAGCTCAGATAAAATGCAAGAAATTTTTCAGGCAGTGATTCGAGTTGCAGCATCTAAAGCTACTGTCATTTTATACGGAGAAAGTGGAACAGGAAAGGAATTGATTGCTAAGGCTATCCATTATATGAGTCCGCGTGCAAAAGCTCCTTTTGTTAAATTTAACTGTGCCTCAATTCCTGAAGGTCTTCTTGAATCTGAACTTTTTGGGCATGAAAAGGGGGCATTTACAGGGGCAATATCTTCAAGAAAAGGGAGATTCGAAATTGCGAATGGCGGAACATTGCTTCTTGATGAGGTGGGAGATCTTCCTTTAAACCTTCAGCCAAAGATTTTGCGAGTACTTCAGGAAAAAGAGTTTGAGCGTGTGGGTAGCGAGAAGACAATAAAGGTTGATATTAGACTTATAGCAGCAACGAGCAGAAATATTGAAGAACTTGTTTTAAAAGGTAAATTCAGAGAGGATTTATTTTATAGATTAAATGTTGTTCCAATTTTCGTACCCCCTTTAAGAGAAAGGAAAGAGGATATCCCACTTTTGGTAGAACATTTTTTAAAACGGTTTAATGAAGAAAACGATAAAAATGTATCTATTTCGCCGTCAGCCCTTCGAGTTTTAATGGATTATAACTGGCCAGGAAATGTAAGAGAGTTAGAAAATACTATAGAAAGGTTAGTCGTAATGTCCGATGGGAAAATAATTGAATCTTCTGATTTACCGATAAATTTTAAATTGTCATCTTCTAAGGTAGGGATTCAAAAAGGATCTTTAAAGGCAGGGATTGAAGAGATAGAAAAGAATAGTATCATTCAAGCCCTTGAAGAGAATGGATGGATCCAGGTAAAGGCTGCAAGAATGCTTGGCATAACCCCAAGACAGATCGGGTATAAGATAAAGAAGTATGCGATTATGCCTCCGCAATCTATCTAAGAAAAAATAGTTTATTTCTTTTTCTATTGTCGCTAAGTTTTCTTATGTGTTTTTTCATCCTATACTTTATTATAATTATATAAAGCTATTTAAAGCATATTTTCCTTTTTCCAGTTTCAATTTTTTTCTGTATTTCAGGAAAAGTCTTACAGTATCTCTAGATTCCACAAAATTGTAACAATAACAAAATTGTTACAACTTGTATAATCAAATATTCTGAAAAATCAATTACTTAAATCTGGCATGGTTTTAGTAATATATGTAGGAGGTGCAGAGATGAAATCTTTGAAAGAAAAAGTTATTTTAATAATCTTACTGAGTATAGCTTTAGAAGGCAGTGTCTTTGCAGACCAGCCTAAAGTTTCAGGAACTGCCTCGGTAGATGTTTTAAGTAATTATGTATGGAGAGGGCAGAAGCTGACGAATAGTTGGGTAATTCAACCTTCTGTTGGAATTACATATGGTAGTTTCGGTGCCACTCTCTGGGCCAATTATGATTCTGATTCTCAGGTTGATGAAGGAGATGGACACGGCGAATTCTCAGAAACAGATATGACATTGAATTACAACTTTTCATTGGATAAATGGAATTTCGGATTGGGGTACATCTACTATGGATTCAGCGGAGCAAATGATACTCAGGAAGTATATCTATCAACATCTTATAACACGTTGCTCAATCCAATCTTGACTGTTTATTACGATTATGATGAAGGAAATGGTGCATTTGTTGTAGCTTCAATAAGTCATTTCTTTTATGTATATAAAGGTAGCAGTCTCAAGCTTGGTGCATCTGCAAGCTATAACATCAATAACAAGGTTATGGGTTTTGATAAGAACGGGAAAGATTTCAGCAATTTCTATAATGCAGAATTCTCTTCATCTCTCAGTATCCCAGTATACAAGGCCATCACCATAACACAAAAGGTGTCTTATTCTTTTCCTTTGAGCGATGATGCAAAAAATGCAATTAAAAAGATAAGCGATGATGGAGACAAAGATATCTTTTATGGTGGTATTAATCTAACTCTCAGTTTTTAACACAATTTTTGTCATTTTCCGGCTTGACCGGAAAATCCAGTTGCTTTTTCTGGATTCCCCGATCGAGTCGGGGAATGACAGAGAAGATAAAGTCTTCAAAACATTTAAAGATCATATTTGATTTGAAGAGCAAGAAAGTTTTAATGCTCGGAAAAATTTAGGGAGGTAGACATGAGACGATTCATGAGTTTGGTAATACTGATTAGTTTGTTAAGTTGTACAGGATTACTATATGCGGAAGAACAGCAGGTTGGTACTTCTGCAGAATCCGTTACTTCAGCAGCGCCGAAGATCGATACGGGGGATACGGCATGGATGATTGTTGCCACTGCCCTTGTTATGCTCATGACATTTCCGGGGTTAGCTCTCTTTTACGGAGGTATGGCAAGGCGTAAGGACACCCTTAATACCATGGCTATGTCTGTTGCAGCATACTGCATAGTGAGTGTACTGTGGATAATTTATGGGTATACCTTTGCATTCGGGACAGATGTTTCAGGAATCATAGGCAATACCGCAAAGTTAATCCTTGCAGGGGTTGGTGTTAATAGTGTTAATGGAACTATTCCAGAGTATATATTCGTTGTCTTTCAGCTTACCTTTGCAGCAATAACCGTTGCCCTTGCGAGTGGTTCATATATTGAAAGAATGAAGTTTTCTGCATGGATACTGTTCTCAATCCTCTGGATGACCTTTGTTTATGTCCCTGTAGCCCACTGGGTATGGGGCGGTGGTTTTCTCGCAAAGCTCGGCGCACTGGACTTTGCTGGAGGAACAGTAGTTCATATAAATGCAGGTATTGCAGGTCTTGTGGGTGCATTAGTTTTAGGTAAAAGGAGTGAGGTGGCTCTGATACCCAATAATATGACACTTGTTGTTCTTGGCGCCGGGCTTCTTTGGTTCGGCTGGTTCGGATTCAATGCAGGTTCAGCAGTCGCCTCAAACGGGCTCGCAGGAGCTGCTTTTATCAATACCAATACAGCAACTGCAGTTGCAGCTTTGTCATGGATGCTAACCGAATGGGTGTATGCCAAGAAGCCGACTGTTCTTGGCCTTGCATCAGGTGTTGTTGCGGGTTTAGTTGCTATTACTCCTGCTGCTGGGTTTGTGAACATTAAAGGTGCCATCACCATTGGTATCCTGGCCGGTATCATCCCATACTTTGCTGTCGCATCTATTAAACAAAAGATTGGTTACGATGATGCACTCGATGCCTTCGGTATTCACGGTGTTGCGGGAACATTAGGAGCAATACTTACCGGCATATTTGCAGACCCAGTGATAAATGAAGCTGGTAAAGGGCTTTTATATGGAAATCCAAGCCAACTCTTAATCCAGCTTATAGCAGTCGGGGTGACAATAGTTTATGATGCTACAGTGACTTTTATAATCTTTATGCTTATCAAGGCATTTGTCGGACTGAGAGTTAATGTTGATGATGAGATTGCGGGGCTTGATGAGACTAAGCATGGGGAGAAGGCATACAACTTCTTATAAATGAAATAAACTGGAACTCACATTTTTTATCCCCTCCCTCGATGGGAGGGGACTAAGGGGAGGGTGAAAACATTACTGCTAATCACCCCCCACCCAACCTCCCCCCATCAAGGGGGAGGTACATAGGTCAAAGGGAGGCAATATGAAAAAGATTGAGGCCATAATAAAGCCAATTAAACTGGATGAGGTGAAGGATGCACTTAATGAGATTGGCATCCAGGGAATGACAGTGACAGAGGTAAGGGGATTTGGAAAGCAGAAAGGGCATGTAGAAATCTACAGAGGAACCGGGTATGAGGTGAGGTTTCTTCCAAAGATAAAGGTGGAGGTAGTTGTCGCTGATACCTTGGTAGATAAAGTAGTATCCACAATTATTGACAAGGCGAAAACCGGGAATATTGGTGATGGAAAGATATTCATTTATCCCGTCGAAGATGCAATAAGGATAAGGACAGGAGAAAGTGGAGAAACTACTGTCTCAATCTGAAAAAGACTTTACAAGAATTCCTTATTTGATTATGATAATATTCGGTAACCGTTTGCCGATTAAAGAGAAAAGTGGCAGTCTTGATAGTTAAGAATACAATCACAGAAGGTCCAGGAACAATAGAGGACTTCCTGAGGAAAGAGGAAATATCTTTCAGTATCGTAGAACTCTCTTCTGGAGAAGTACCACCTCCTTTAGAGGCTTTTGATACCCTTGTGGTAATGGGCGGGCAAATGGGCGTCTATGAGATGGACAAATATCCCCATCTTATGATAGGGTCTCGTATTATCAGAGAAGCGATTAACAGGGACATAAAGGTTCTTGGAATATGTCTCGGTTGCCAGATGATTGCTTATTGCCTTGGTGCAAATGTCTATCCAGGATCTGAGAAAGAAATTGGATGGTATCATATAGAACTCACAGGAGATGGGTTAAGAGACCCCTGCATGAGGCGGCTTGCCATTCACCCTCGGGTAGGAGATTTCTGGAGAACATTTAAGGTATTCCACTGGCACGGTGACACCTTTGATTTACCACTCGGCGCTGTATTGTTAGCAAGTTCTGAATTATATAAAAATCAGGCATTCAGATATAGTGACAAAGTCTATGGGTTTCAGTTTCATATAGAAGTCACAAAGGATATGGTCCTTGAATGGCTCAAAGATAGTCCTGAGATAAATCATATAATGGAAGAGACTGAGAGGATATATGAAGAGTACACAGGCAGAGCAATGAATTTTTATAAGGCATTTTTCTCCCCTCGCCCATCCCTCTCCCCTGAGGGGAGAGGATTAAGACCGAGGGGTTATGATGAATTAAAAACTTAACAGGAGGTTTTAAAATGGACAGACCAAAAGACAAAAAAGATGTAAGGGAGCTTGTTAAGGAAAATGGAGTAAAGTTTATCAGGCTCTGGTTCAGCGATATTCATGGACAGCTCAAGAGTTTTGCGATCCCGGTCGAGGAACTCGAATATGCCTTTGACGAGGGTATGGGATTTGATGGTTCATCCATTAAAGGATTTGCAAGGATAGATGAGTCTGACATGATAGCAAGACCTGATCCCACAACATTTGCAATACTTCCGTGGAGACCAAAGGAAAAAGCTGTTGCAAGGATGTTCTGTGATATCTATGAACCTGATGGCTCACCCTATAAAGGTGACCCAAGGTATATCCTCAAGTTAAACCTTGATAAGGCAAAGAAGAAGGGTTTTACTTTTTATCTTGGTCCAGAGCTTGAGTATTTTTACTTTAAATCAGACAGGAGTACAGAGATACTTGATGAAGGTGGCTATTTTGATTATCCCCTGGATGCAGCAGAAGACTTAAGGAGAGATACCATCCTTGCCCTTGAATCAATGGGCATAAAGGTAGAGTACTCACACCATGAGGTAGCCCATTCACAGCATGAGATAGACCTAAGGTATGAAGATGCCTTGACAATGGCAGACATAGTCATGACTTACAGGGTAATAGTCAAAGAAGTGGCAAAGCAATACAATGTATATGCCACATTCATGCCTAAGCCTATATTTGGTCAGAATGGAAGCGGTATGCATACACACCAATCCCTATTCAAGGAAGATAAGAATGCTTTTTTTGACCCTAAAGACCAGTATTATCTATCTGATATTGCAAAGAAGTACATAGCAGGAATCCTCACCCATATCAAAGAGATAACCCTCGTACTTAACCAGTGGGTGAATTCATACAAAAGACTTGTGCCTGGCTATGAAGCACCTGTATATATATGTTGGGCAAGAAGGAACAGATCAACCCTTGTGAGGGTGCCCCTTTATAAGCCTGGTAAGGAAAAGGCAACCAGAATAGAACTCCGTTCACCTGACCCTGCATGTAATCCTTATCTTGCATTTGCATGTATGTTGAATGCTGGTCTTAAGGGGATTGAGAAAGGTTATAAACTTCCAGAACCTGTAGAGATGGATGTTTATCATCTAACCGAGAAGGAGAGAAAAGAGATGGGCATAGACCAGTTACCAGGGAGTCTTATTGAGGCAATAGAGTATGCAGAAAAGAGTGAACTATTAGAGGAAACCCTTGGGGAACATATATTTGAACAGCTTATAATGAGTAAGAAAGTAGAATGGGATGAGTATAGAATAAAGGTATTTCCTTATGAGATTGAGAGGTATTTGCCAGTTTTGTAATCTCGGACTTGTCCAAAGTAAGTTTTAGAAAAACTCCAATCTGGGTAATACAGATATATCCAAATAAAAATAAAAGCGGGACCAAGAAGTATTGTCTATCCCCCAAGGATTATAATCGTTAAATTATAATTTTTTATGGAAGCAATTTTTTACGGAAGCATCACCAATTCCGTGATGAATAAAAAAGGGGCTCACCTTATAA
>CAZYLC010000004.1:59270-61099 GCA_964648755.1 uncultured Thermodesulfovibrio sp. | reverse complement strand
GTTGCCTCAAATAAGAAATCTAAAAGAAAATACAAACCTCTTAGAGAAAACCCTCAAGGAGGCTTGACAAATGGGGTTAACGATGAAAGAAAGAAAAGCAGTAACTGCAGAGATTTCAAAAAGGTATAAGAGAGCAACAAAAAAGCAAAAAGGTATTATACTTGATGAATTCACAGCATTGACTGGATATAATCGCACATATGCATCTTATCTACTAAGCAACTGTGAAAAAGTTATCAAACTAAAAGGAATTAATCTTAAAGCAGATCCAAAGTTGAAAACAAAAAGAGGAAGTAGGTATTATGGTAACTCAGTAAAGAGAGCATTAATCAGACTATGGGAGATTATGGATTGTCCCTGTGGGAAGAGACTTAAGCCTTTCCTTTCAGAGATAATTTTCAAACTTAAACAATTCAGGGAATTATATATTGAAACCTCAGTAGAGGAAAAACTTCTCCCTATAAGTGCTTCTACAATAGACAGAATACTTTCACAGAATAAAAGAGAAAATAAACAAAGGGGTAAAAGCTACACAAAACCAGGAAGTCTTCTAAAGAATCAAATACCAATAAGGACCTTTTCTGAGTGGGATGAGCATTTTCCAGGATTTTTAGAGATGGATTTAGTGAGTCATGAAGGAGGAGACCAAAAAGGAGAATTTATCCAGAGCCTTGTAGCCACTGACATATGCACAGGTTGGACAGAAGTGTATGCCTTAAGAAATAAAGCACAGAAATGGGTATTTGAATCAATAGATGAAATGAGAAAACAATTACCCTTTAAATTGCTTGGTATTGACTCAGACAAGGGATCAGAATTCATAAATCATCAACTTTATCGTTATTGCGTCAATCAAGGGATAACCTTTACAAGGTCAAGGATATTCAAGAAAAATGACAACTGCTATGTAGAACAGAAAAATTACTCAGTAGTAAGAAAATATGTAGGATACTTTCGTTTTGACAGAGAGGAAGAACTTAGGATTTTGAAAGAACTTTATGAAAATTTAAGATTATACATAAACTTTTTTCAGCCTGTAATGAACAGATTTCAAAGGAAATGCAAGGCAGTAAAGTAAAGAAGAGATATAACAGAGCAAAAACACCTTATCAAAGGATTTTAGAGTATCCTGAAATAAGTGAAGAGAGCAAAGAGAAATTAAGGGAACAATATGACAAACTAAATCCTGCTGAGACTCAGAGAGAAATAATAAAGCTGCAGGAGAAACTATTAGAGAAAGTTTTACTGAAAGAAGAAGTAAGAAAATCTGCAAGGAATAGTTGTAAAAGGGAGGAAAAAGTCTGTTATGATTATGTTTAGAATTTTAAATGAGGCAAGGAATATAATTTCGTTTAGATTTTTACATGAGGCAACACGGGGGTACAGTTTATAATAAATTAGGTTATGAAAAATTTAGTTTTAATCCTCTTAGGTCCTACTGCAGTAGGTAAAACAGAAATTTCCATTTTTTTGGCAAAATTACTTAAAACCGAAATAATCAGTTCTGATTCAATGCAAATTTATAAATATATGGATATAGGCACAGCTAAACCTTCCTCACAAGAGCGCACGAAAGTACCTCACCATATGATTGATGTAGTTGAACCTTGGGAATACTTTAGCACTGGTGACTATATTGAAAGAGTTAAGACAATTATTGAAAATCTATTAAGAGAAAATAAAATTCCACTTGTTGTAGGTGGTACAGGTCTTTATTTAAGAGCAATGACAGAAGGAATTTTTGAAGGAGCAGATGCAGATTGGACTTTAAGAAAGGAACTTATTGAAAAAGAAAAAAAAAGTCCTGGCAATCTTTATCAACTCTTAAA
>CAZYLC010000004.1:53418-59260 GCA_964648755.1 uncultured Thermodesulfovibrio sp. | reverse complement strand
CAAGCGGCTTTAAGGATAAATCCTAAAGATTTAAGGAGAACTATTAGAGCGCTGGAAGTTTTCTTCAAAGAAAATAAAAGTATAAGTGATATACAAAAAAAATTAACAAAACCATTACCCTGGGAATTTCTTAAAATTGGAATTACTCGTGACAGAAAAGAACTTTACCATAGAATCGAAAAAAGAGTAAATTCAATGATTAAGTTGGGCTTAATAGAGGAAGTAAGAAAAATACTAAATTTAATAAAAAAACACCACAGAGGTATCAAACCAATACCCTCCTTACAGGCAATTGGATATAAAGAAATTGCAGGCTACTTATCAGATCTCCATAGCTTTGATGAAGCAATCAGATTGATTAAAAAGAGAACCAAAAATTATGCTAAAAGACAATTCACATGGTTTAAAAGGGAAAAGGACATTCTCTGGATTGACATTACAGATAGAGGAGACTATGAAAAAATAGCAGAGGAGATTTTTGTCAAAATTAGGAATTTAATATGAAATCCATCAACTTAAATCTATCAGTTATTGGAGACTGACAGCTAAAATTTTTACAAAGATAATAGGTAGAATTTCCCTCGATTTTTGCAAATGATTTTATCCAATAAAAATTACTTTCCATAAAAGAATCTTTTATCATTGGAAGAAGATCTGGTACAAATTCTCTCTGTAAAGACCTTAAGAATTTTATCTCATCCTCTTTAGAATCTTTGGGAATAGCAATTAATTCCATGTTGCCATTGACTATTAAATCAAGAGATATTATGGAAAAAATATGGGAGGCTGGGATTTTTTCAATGTCCTTACTAAAAAAATAAAGCATTTTATTGGCTAATTGCTCATAATCTCTCTTTTGAGTTAATCGAGACAGCCTTAAAAAATTATATGCCATCAATGAGTTGCCTGAGGGAACTACACCATCATATATTTCCTTGATTCTTTCAATAACAATCTCTGCATAGTCTGCAGTATGATAAAATCCACCATTTTCTTTATCCATAAAGTGTTCTATAGTAAAATCGGTTAATTCTAAGGCTTTCAATAAATATTCCTTCTTGAATGTAGCAAAATAAAGTTCTATTAATGCCCAGATAATACAAGCATAATCTTCGAGATATCCGTATATAGATGCTTCACCTTCTGCGAATCTATGAAGCAATTTGCCTGAATTATCAAACATATTCTTTAATAAAAAACTCATGCACTTTTCGGCAATATCAATGTATTCAGCTTTTTCAAAAACTATACCTGCCTTGCAAAAGGCTACAATTACAAGAGAATTCCAGTCTGTAAGAATTTTCTCATCTCTTGCAGGTTTTACTCTCGATTGTCTCTTATTAAAGAGTTTATATTTTATACTTTCTATGGTATTAAGAAGTTCTTCTTTACCGATTTTTAAATCTTCAGAAAGGGCTTCCAAGGATTTTTCCATAAATATGATGTTTTTGCCATTCTTTTGTCTTGTAGCCTCTTCATAGAAATTACCCTCTTTAGAAAGGGAATAGATAATCTTTACTGCATTAAATTCTTCTTCCTTTAAGGTATTTTCTATCTCATAATAGGTCCATAGATAAAATTCTCCCTCTTTTCCTTCACTATCAGCATCTTCTGCAGAATAAAAGGCGCCTTCAGGCGAATACATATCTCTTAATAGATAAGTAGCTATCTCTTCTGCAACTGTTTTAAAAAAATTATCCTTAGTAATTTGGAATGCTTCGGTATAAGAAAGCATTAAAAGAGCATTGTCATAGAGCATTTTTTCAAAATGAGGGAGTATCCATTCTCGATCAGTTGAATATCTATGAAAACCATAGCCAAGGTGATCGTAGATACCTCCCAGTCGCATTTTCTTCAGCGTATGTAAGGCCATATCTAGGGCATTTTTATTTTTATATCTATAAAAATACCGATGAAGAAATAGAAGATTTAAGGGTAGAGGGAACTTGGGTGATTTACCAAAGCCTCCATAATCTTTATCAAAAACTATTCTCAAACCTTCATAGGACTTGTGAATTGTAGTTTCAGACAATTCGCTTTTCTCATTCGATTTACTCACTATCTTCTTCAGAGATTCAGTTATACCCTCAGAGACTTCTCTAATTTTATCACTGTTATTTTCCCATAAATCTACTATTCTAAGGAGTAATTTTTTTAGGCCAATTTTGCCATAGAGATCTTCCTTAGGTATATAAGTATCTGCAAAAAAAGGCTTTTTGTCAGCCGTCATTAATATGGTCAGAGGCCATCCTCCTCTGTTTTGGAATAGATAACAAACTTTCATATAGATGCTATCAATATCGGGTCTTTCTTCTCTGTCAACTTTTATTGATATAAAAAAACGATTTAATATTTCAGCTATTTCCTCGTCTTCAAAGGATTCTTTTTCCATAACATGACACCAATGACAGGTGGAATATCCAATTGAGAGAAAAATGGGCTTATTTTCTTTTCGAGCTATTTCAAAAGCTTCTTGACACCAAGGATACCAGTTAACAGGATTATAAGCATGCTGTCGCAAATAGGGACTTTTCTCATAAATCAACCTATTAGGATTCATTCAATTTTAAAGAGTCTTCAAATAACTTACAATATCATTGATTTGTGAATCAGTCAAATCATTGAATGAAGGCATATATTTATAGGGATTTTTAATTTGATTAATTACATTATCTACGGTTACTGGTTTTTTACTTGAGGGTAGATTTTTTTCCTTAAATAGTCCCTGTAATCCTGGAGCTGCCCTCTTAAAATCTTTTTTATCTGTATAATGACAGGATGAACATAACTGAGCAAATAGTTTCTTACCTTTTTCCACATTACCTTCTTTACTTGCTACCATCATTTTTTGACCAATAACCTCTGTATTAGAATTTTTACTATACTGTCCTGTTACAAGACTATATCCTGTTGAAAATGCCATAAGATTGAATGTTAATAATACTACTAACACTCCAATCAATTTTGCATAGGAGTAAAACTGCCTATAGTACTTAATAAATGCAATTTTAAGAGAAAAAATTAAAAAAATTGCAACGGCTGAAAAAGCATGTAAGGTTGCTCTTGGTGTAAGTTCAGCTCTAGACTGAAAAAGCATATATATACACCCTATAGCGCCAAGTAAGAATATTATGAAAAATAATCTTCCATTAATTCGGTGAATTTTTTTAAATATATCCATGTTTTTCCTCCTTTCTGTTCTACCAAATATTTCAAACATTGTATAGGCAGCTATAAAGGATAGAATAATTAAAAGTAAAGATATGGAAAGTTTTAACATCATATACAAGTCTAACATTTTTTCTTGTCAAGTTCAATATCTTCTATAATATTTCCATCTAACATTTTCACAATTCTCTCTGTCCTTTCCGTGAGTTCTATCTCATGAGTCACCATGATTACTGTTTTGCCTTCAAGATGTAAATTACAAAAAATATCCATAACAATTGCTGTATTTTTTGAATCCAAATTCCCAGTAGGCTCATCAGCAATTATTACAATAGGCTCATTTGCCAAGGCTCTTGCAATAGCAACTCTCTGTTGCTCACCACCTGAAATCTGAAAGGGTTTTCTCTTCTCTTTTCCCTTAAGTCCCAATTCTTGAAGAAGCAAGTAGGCTCTTTCCCTTGACTCTTCTTTTGTTCTACCTGCTTTTAACATGGGAACCATAACATTTTCAAGCAAACTAAATTCTGCGATAAGATAATGAAATTGAAAGATGAAGCCAAATTTTATATTTCTTAAGTGAGCAATTTTGTGAGTCTCAGTGAAATCTACTTTTTCTCCTTCTATAAAGACCTCGCCATCACTTGGTATGTCTAAAAGTCCTATGATATATAGGAGAGAACTTTTACCTGACCCAGAGGGCCCCATTATGCTTATGAATTCTCCTTTTGTTACAGACAAATTTATGTCTCGAAGTATTAACTCATCTCTAATTTTTTTATTAATATTTTTAAGTTGAATAATGCTACTCAAGCACTACTCCGGAAGATATCAACGGGATTGAGTTTTGAAGCTTTGTAGGAAGGATAGAAAGCTGCAAAAGTTGAAAAGGTAAAGGCAAATAAAATACCATACAGAAAATATATAGGATTACGATCTAAGGCAAATCCCTTTGTTCTTACTAAACCTTCCACACTTACATTAACAGAGGCAAGAAATTCCTGAATAGCATAACCTAAAAAAGAGCCAAGTATAGCTCCTAAAAAACCAATTGTTATTCCATGGAAAACAAATATTTTTATTATATCCACATTTTCATAACCTAATGCTTTTAGTATAGCTATATCTCTTTTCTTTTCAAGAACTGTCATCATTATAATGTTGAAAATCCCAAAGGCTGAAACTATAAGTATGGCAAAGACAATCATATAGGTAATATAATTTTGAATTTTAAAGAGTTGTAAGAAATTTCTAAAGGCTTTCTGCCAACTTTCTGTGTAATAGCTTGTTTCCTTATTTATCCTATCAGCGATTTCATTTGCCCGATATACATCCTTTATTTTAAAAATTATTTCATTAACTTCGTTTGGTTTATTGAGAATAGTCTGAAGGGTTTTCAAATTCATATATATTCTTGTCTGATCCAGCATTGTGATACCAGAATCAAAAAAATCAACTACTTTAAAAAGATGGGTAACACCATTAGGAGTTGTTACTATAACCTTTTTACCTACCTCATCAATTCCCAGGTCTCTTGCAAGAAGTTTACCTATAATAACGCTGTCTCTATCAGAAATGAGTACATCGAGTTTTTTATTTGAGATAAATTTATCAATAACAGAGGCTTTCCTCTCTAATACAGGGTCAATACCTATAAGTGATGCTGATTTGTCAACAGTTCCATACTTCACGATTCCCTGGCCCGTAAGATGAGGTGCTATACCAATTATATCTGCATCCTTTTCATATTTAGATATCAAGAATTTATAATCTATAATTTTGTCTTTCAATTCTTTAGGTTTTGCACCATAAACATGAAAATATAAATTATCACCATAGACTCTCTTCAGTATCTTTCCTTTATCAGGTTCATCTTTGACTTTTAATGTAACATGGGCGTTTAAATCTAAAGCTTGTTCAATAAAATATTTCTGAAAACCATTCATAAGAGACGCCATTGCAACAAAAGCTCCTACACCAATTGATACTCCCACAATAGCTACTATAGTCTGCCTTTTTCTTTCAAAAAGCAGTTTTAAAGTAACAAATACAATATGTTTCATTTTGCTATTATTTCCTGTCCTTCCTTTAACCCTTCTAAAACAAGAATGTAACCATTGTATTTTTCTGGGGAAACCTTCACTTTTACTTTTTTCCCTTTCCTTCCCTCTAATACTTCCACATAACCGTTTTTATAGGCTGACTCGGGAATAAAAATCCCCTCAACTGCTTTTATTATGATATTTGCCTCAACAGTTAATCCAAAAAAAATAGGTTTTCCGTAATTTACATCAGCTTTTACCTTAACCGTCCTTGTCGTTCTATCAGATTGACTTTCAATAGTTTTTACCCTACCTTCAAAAGTCTCTCCAGGATAGGAATCAAGTGTAATGTAAACCTTCATGCCAGTTTTCACCATAGGGATATATTCCTCATCCACAAGTAGAACGGTTTCAAGATTTTTCTCATTACCCACAGAAAATAAAGTATTACTCTGTTGAATAGGGTTAACGTAATCACCTTCATTAACAAATTTTCTTAAAATTTTGCCATTAATTGGAGCTTTAATGTAATATTTGTCTAATTCTGCTTTAAGTGCCTGTCTCCTTGCTTTAAGACTTTCTGATTGATAATTTAAGTTCTTTATTGTGTCATTATATTGATTAACTTGCCTTTC
>CAZYLC010000004.1:43494-53408 GCA_964648755.1 uncultured Thermodesulfovibrio sp. | reverse complement strand
CTTTTTGCAACTTCATACTCTCTCTTAATCTCATCAAATTTTTCCTTTGAAATTAACTCTTCTTCATATAAGGCCTTCCTTCTATTAAAGTTTTTCTCAATATTTTCGAGAACAGCTTTTTTTATCTCAATATTATGAGTTAATTCTTTTTTAAAATCAGAATCTGGGGCCAATCTATCTCTCACTGAAGAAAGTTGAGCCTCTACATCTTCTAAATTTTCTCTTATAGATTCATTTGATATTACCAAAAGTACTTGACCTTTTTTGACTTCCTCTCCCTCTCTTACCATGATTTTTTCAACGTAGCCTGAAACATCTGATTTAATATTTACACTATCTGAAGAGTCAATATAACCAGAAGCGTAGACAGAATTAATCATCTTTTTCTTCTCTAACTTGTACTTATCTATTTTTGAAGGTTTTAAAAGGACAAAGAGGAATAATATAAGAATTAAAAATAGAGCTGAGAAAATAAGAAGAGTTTTTGTTTTCTTTAGATTCATTTACAAAATAAATTTTAACACAAATTTTGTATCTTTTGTTGAAACTTCAAGCTTTAGAAGAAAAGTAATCTATCAATTAAACCGTTTTAAATATAAATTCTGGTATGTAAATTAAATAAATTTTAAGATATTGACTTTGGCTATAAAGAATATTATAAAATATTTTAGTTCAGCTGAAGCTGGACGGAATAATAACCATGAAGGATTAGGGATGAACCCTATTATAACTTCATGGTTTTTTTTTGCTCCTTACATGCCCCCAACCCCTTAGCAGCCCCCTAAGGGGTGTCCCTCCCTAAATGATAGGAGACCATCCCCTTGGTCTCCTATATTTTTGGTAAAAATGTTATCATAAAAAAATGAAAAAGGTAGTATTAGCAATAACTGGAGCTTCAGGAATAATTTATGGTTTAAAATTACTTGATAATCTATTAAAATTTTTCAAAGTTGAGCTTATCCTTACAGATTCATCCATAAGCGTTATGAAATATGAAAATAATTTATCCATATCCAAGGTGGATGATTTCAAAAAAATCTATAACTTTAATAACCTAACTGTGTATTCAGAAAAAGATATTTCTGCTCCCTTAGCAAGTGGTTCTCATATCTCAGAAGGTATGTTTATAGTACCCTGTTCAATGAAAACTCTTTCAGCTATTGCCAATGGTTACGCTGATAATCTCGTAACAAGAACTGCAGATGTAATGATTAAAGAGAAAAGAAAACTTATTTTATCTCCAAGAGAGATGCCTTTCAGCGCTATCCATCTTGAGAATATGCTAAAACTCGCAAGACTTGGAGCAGTTATAGCGCCACCTATCCCCGCTTTTTATAGTAATCCTAAAATATTTGATGATTTGGTCAACTTTGTTGTAGGAAAGTTATTAGATTGTATGGGCATAGAAAATGATTTATATAGGAGATGGGATGGCTAAAAAGGGGATTTTGCTCCTTAATATGGGAGGACCTGACAGTCTTGATGCTGTAAAACCCTTTCTTTTTAATCTTTTTCAAGATCCCTATATTGCAAATTTTGGGATACTACAAAAACCCTTAGCTTGGCTTATTTCAAATTTAAGAGATGAAAAGGTCAAAAGAGCATATAGATTAATAGGAGGAAAATCCCCTCTTAAAGATATCACGTTAAAACAGGCTTCTGAATTAGAAAAAGCACTCGGGAGTGATTATAGAGTAAAAGTAGGTATGAACTATTGGCATCCCTTTATAGAGGAATCTTTAAAGGAATTTGAAAATGAAGGGATTAATTACATAGTAGGACTCTCTCTTTATCCCCAATACTGCCATGCCACATCGGCTTCAGCAATAGAAAAATTCAAAAAATCAGCTAAGGAGAGATTTAATTACAAAATAATTGGCTCATGGTATGATAATCCTCTTTATATTGCTGCATGGACTGAAAATATAAAAAGCACTATAGAAAAATATGGAAAGGGTATGATTTTATTTAGTGCTCATGGAATTCCCGTCTCTCTTTATGAAAAAGGTGACCCTTACATCAAAGAAACAGAAGAAACAGTAAAAATAATAGCAAAAGAGATCAATCTATCTGAATGGGAACTTTCCTATCAAAGTAGAACAGGACCTGTTAAATGGGTAAGACCTTCTACAGAAGAAAAGATAAAAGAATTTGCTAAAAGGGGAATTAAAAAAATATTTATAGTACCTATTAGTTTTGTGTCAGATCACATCGAAACTTTATATGAAATAGATATAATCTACAAGAAAATGGCAGCCGATGTTGGAATTGAACTTATAAGAGTTCCGTCACTAAATACCAATCCAAAATTTATTGAAGCTTTAAAGTCTCTTGTTTTAAGTCAAACAGAAAGGGGGTAAAATGCTTTACGGAGAACAGTCTATTAAAGAGGCAAAACTTGAGGCATGGGATAATCCATACCCAGACAGAGACTATATAATTGAAATAAGTTTTCCCGAATTTACATGCCTTTGTCCCCGGTCAGGTTATCCTGATTTTGCCACAATTAAGCTAAAATATATACCTGACAAAAAAATTGTTGAACTTAAATCCCTCAAGCTTTATCTTAACTCATACAGAGACAAACATATCTCCCATGAAGCTGTAACAAATAAAATATATGATGATTTAAAAGGTCTTCTTAATCCAAGATTCATAGAACTCATTGGAGATTTCAATCCCAGAGGAAACGTAAAAACAATAATAAGGGTCTGCTCTGAGGATAAATAATTTTAGCTATGGTATAATATCTTTAGCGCCCATAGCTCAGTTGGATAGAGCGTCGGACTACGAATCCGCAGGTCGGGGGTTCAAATCCTCCTGGGCGCATTAAAAAATTATATCGTACCTAAGAATCCTAATATTTTTCTTATCCACCAACATCTGATATATGTATCCTTCTGATGAAACTTTTACAGAACGCCATATCTCATGAGGCTCAGTCTGAACAGCGAGTTTAACTCTTCCTATCTCATTTAAATCTGGTAAAAATACAACCATTACATTCGAATATCTTACTTTTTCCTTCTTTCCTTCTTCAAGGAATGCTCCGAAGTAAATTCTTCCTTTATTGTCGTCTCATATTCCTAAAAGATGTATTATTGGCATATCAAAGTAAACTGTAACTTCGGGCTCCCATCTTGACAGACTGTTTTCTTCAGAACGATACAAAACAGCGGTTATGTCTCCTAAAATTTGGGCATAAAATACTCTTTTGCTGTTCAAAGATAGTTTCCCTGGCACGCGGATTTTGTTATCTGAAGTTTTCCCATCAATTGATGCTATCCTTTGAGAACATAACCATATACCCGCAAACTGTCCTTCATTTATTACCTGCAAATCAAAATCTTCACAAGGTTCTATTTTAATTAAGTTAAGGATTTTGCCATCTGAATCAATAATATAAATGTAATTTTTTTCTGCTCTGCCCTCTTTAAAATACTCACCTGCCAGGACAATCTTATTTTCTGGAGTTAGTTCTATATCTTTAAAGTATAGGGATTTATCTTTTGGAATTGGGATGGTCTTTACTCTTTTGTTCTTTTTAAAAACCTGAATCCTGAAGTTTATCTGGTCTAGTATGTAAATCTCGCTCTCTTTTCCTATTGCAAAACTCGTAGGACCTTCCGAGCTTGCTTCCTGTGGTGTAATTATACCTATACTGTCAACATCTGACCCTACTTTTACTTTTAGTATTTCATGTTTCTTGGTATTTAACTTCTTTTGCCCTTTTTCCTCTGCATTGCAAATATGTGTACATATAACCAAAATAAAAAATGATAGTAGAATTGAAAAAATATTTTTTCCCATAATGGCAAAACTCCTATTAGTGACTAAAACTTCCTTGCTAAACCAATACTCCTTAGTTTTTCCTCAATTTCAACCAAAATTGCAGGATCATCAATTGTAGCAGGCATAGTATAAGACTGACCATCGGCTATTTTTCGCAAAATACCCCTAAGAATCTTACCAGAGCGAGTTTTCGGAAGCCTTTCAACAATTACAGTATCTCTGTAACAAGCAATTGGTCCAATCTGATTTCTTACCATCTGAGCAATTTCTTGTTTTATCTGCTTGGGCTCCCGGTTAACTCCAGATTTAAGAACAATTAAACCCAAGGGAAGCTGTCCTTTAAAACTATCTTCTATCCCAAATACAGCACACTCTGCCACGTCTGGATGTTTTGATATTACCTCTTCCATTGCTCCAGTTGAAAGACGATGTCCAGCCACATTTATTACATCATCAACTCTGCCCATGATGAAAACATAACCTTCTCTATCAATATAGCCACTATCTGCGGTAAAGTAATAACCGGGGATCACTTTAATATATGATTCTAAAAATCTACTCTCAGCGTTCCATAGAGTAGGAAGTGTTCCCGGAGGTAAGGGTAACTTTATAACTATCAATCCCTCTTGTTCTGGAGGAAGAATATTACCATTAGCATCAACCACATGGACGCTATATCCTGGAACAGGTTTTGTTGATGAACCAGCTTTTATTGGAAATGGCTCTATTCCCATACAGTTTGCTGTTATAGGCCATCCAGTCTCTGTCTGCCACCAGTGGTCAATTACTGGACGGTTAAGCAAATTGGAAGCCCAATGATAGGTATCTGGATCAAGCCTTTCACCTGCTAAGAAGAGATATTTGAAATTTGTAATGTCATATTTTTTTAGATATTCACCCTTCGGGTCTTCTCTTTTTATAGCCCTGAACGCAGTTGGTGCAGTAAAAAGTGCCTTTACCCCGTGTTGAGAGATAACTCTCCAAAATGCTCCAGGATCTGGAGTGCCAACAGATTTTCCCTCGTAAACTATGGTGGTGCAACCTGTAATTAAAGGAGCGTAAACAATATAGGAATGTCCTACAACCCAACCTACATCTGAAGCTGCCCAGAAAACATCGCCTGGCTTGATATCATAGATATATTCCATGCTCCATCTAAGGGCTACCGCATAACCACCGCTATCTCTTACTACTCCCTTTGGTTTACCTGTTGTGCCTGAGGTATAAAGTATGTATAGAGGATGTGTAGATTCAACAGCAACACAATCAGCTGGTTGAGCATTATTCATTAATTCATTCCAGTCATATTCAAAACCACGTTTTAAATCAACAACTGATTGAGGTCTCTGAAAAATAATGCATGCCTCTGGTTTATGATTGGCAATCTGGAGAGATTTATCAAGTATTGCTTTATAATCAATAATACGCTTAATCTCAATACCACAGGAAGTTGCAATTACCAACCTTGGTTTTGCATCATCAATTCTTACTGCTAATTCATTGGCTGCAAAACCTCCAAATACCACAGAGTGTATTGCTCCGATTCTTGCACAGGCCAACATGGCAACGACAGCCTCTGGCACCATTGACATATAGATTACAACCGTATCACCCTTTTTTACTCCAAAGCTCTTTAAAACTCCAGCAAATTTTGCTACATATTCGGTTAAATCTCTGTAGCTATATGCTTTTATCTGATTTGTAACAGGACTATCCCAAATTAAGGCAGTTTGATAACCGCATCCAGCTTCTAAATGCCTGTCTAAGGCATTATAGCAAACATTAAGCTTACCACCCACAAACCACTTATAGAAAGGTGGATTGGAATCGTCTAAAACTCTGTCATACTCTTTAAACCATGATACTGATTGAGCTGCTTCATCCCAAAAAATTTCGGGTTCTTGAATACTTTTTTTGAATATTGCTTCGTAATTATTCATTCAAAATCTCCTATCTGACTTATCAAATGCTTCCTCATAGAAAGCTTTAAAAATTTCAATGCGTTTTTATTTTTTTTTAATTATAAGTCAAGCAGATCTCATAATTTTTTAATAACAATATGTAAGTAACAATGTCTTCTTTCATTTAATTAAATAAAATTTCCAATTTGTATTTATTAAAACTTCTTCCCCGCTTGGACAGCTTTCATACTTTGAAGGACTGTGTGTATCTCTCTTTTTACCAGCTTTACTGCTTAATTTATCTCTCCCTATTCCAAAACCTATTTTATCTTGAAAAGGATGGCCACAACTTTTCCATGATTCAGAACCTTTCATATCACCGTTCGGCAAAACATCATCGGAGATACTAAAACTTCCCACACTAATCTGACGACTGTAATTTACACTCTGAAAGCAATCTGGAGGACTATTCCCTTTACGTTTTTTACCTTCAATGCTTACAGACATTCCTGGAAGAACAGCCCTATAAATTGGTCCCATATTAGGCATTCTGTAAATTTGAATACGAGAAGCAGAACCATCAAAAGGAGAATCCAATGTATAACCCTTTGAACTTCCATCCTTTATTTCCCAAAGTGTTATTAGACATTCATGTTGATGCGGCATGAGTGAGGGACAGTTTTCATTGTGCTCCAGAGCAGTTTCATTATAGTTATAGACTATCTGAAGATTTTCTGGTTTGAAACTCTGTATATAGCCATATGATTCTGAATTCTGCTTCTTCCATGTTCCTACTAAAGTATAGGAACCTTCTCTCTCTCTGTAAGGACTTGAACAGATACTACCTTTTTCTCTAAAAGATATGTGAACAATAACAAGCATATCTCCTTTTCTACAGTTTTTATAAGTTTTATGACAATTTTCAGTATGTTGATGATAATTTTTTCTGCACTCCTTTTCCCAATAATTCGTTATATCGTCGACACACATTCTAAAGTCCTTTGAATAGGGATTGTACCCCATACTTTTACATTTAAAATCAGCTAAAATTTTATTATCAAGACATTCTTTATAATATACTTCAGCGTTTGATATACATTCCTTTAGAAATTGGTCACAAGAATGTTGTGCATAAGTTTTAAAAGAAAAAATTAATAGAGAGCTAAAAATGATGATAAATAAAAAATTTTTTCTCATATTTTATTATGCTCTATTTTGTTCATCCTTTAAACTACTTTTTTCACTGATAAACAGCTTCACTCCATCCATAAGTTCACCATCTAAACCTCTCTCGTTGCCCCATTCATCAAAAACCCTTTTACCCTTTTTAATTTCTATGAGTAAATTTGTTTTAATAAGTGCATGTTTTACTGTCATCCCTGGTAAAAGTTCTATGGGCTTATTATTAACGAAAATTTTCATTTTTCCAAAACTTCCCTTATTCTTCCTTCAGTTTTCGGCTCCAATATTCCCTTCTTTTTTATATAATCAACAACAATGTCCCTCAAATACCTACTTGCATCAGAATACACAAGTTTTTCAGCTTTAATAACTCCACCTATCACAGTATAATCCTTTGAAGACTCTAAGTTTTCACTAAAGGCTTTGTATCCATTTCCACCGGCAACTAAAAAATCATTTGTGGAAACAATGTATTCTTTTTCCGGTTTAAGTAGTTCATTGCCGAAAAAAATATCTCTAATTCTATTCCCTGCCTTTGCTTTCGGGTCGTCTGCTATAAAGTTTCCTAAATTTGTCTCTCTTTTCCTAACGTTTTCCCCATCTAAGTCTATGAGAGCTACCCCAATTTTTTGATCTAACAGGGAGTTAACCATTGAGCTATATTTCTCAACGAGGGCCTTTATAGAAGGTTCTTCAGATGCAGTTTCTGGGCTTATTTCTTCAAGATATCCATGAAATTTTATTATTTTCCCATTTTCAATAGTAAGGTCTAATATACCCAAAGCTTTTCCATGTTCCCATGCTTGAGATATTATGGTGTGCCCTACTACCGCAGGGGTCTCTACTTTAGTATGGGAATGTCCTCCCACAATTACATCGATATCTTGCAAATTCTCTGTAAGTAATCTATCTGCATGAAATCCTATGTGGGAGAGTGCTATTACCAAATCAACTTTACCCTTCAATTCCCCTAAAAATCTCTCAAGGGTGCTTTCAACTGACTCAAATCTTAGCCCTTCAATATTTTTTGGGTGAGTTGCTGTTGGTGTTTCTTCAGTTACTACACCAATTATTGCTATTTTTATACCTGATAACTCCCTAATTATAAAGGGCTTCAAGGATTCTATACCCTGAACATTTGCACTCAGCACTGGAAATTTTTCCTCCGAAATCCTTTTCTTTAAAACTTCCTTACCAAAATCAAAATCATGATTGCCAACAACCATGGCATCAAACTGCATGGCGTTCATAAGTTCAATAACAGACTTACCTTCTGTAAGATTTGCCCAGTTACTACCCTGAATCATATCTCCTGCGGAGAGCAGAAGAGTCGGTTTTTCACTTCGTAGCTTTTTTACTTTAGCAGCAAGATAGGATGCTCCACCCATTAATTTTTCTGAACCAAGTGGTTTTCTGCAAAACCATGAAAATCATTAATGTGAAGGATTCTTATCTCAGCTGATTCAGCAAAAATTGAGAATACAAAGACTACCAATAAACTTAAAAAAATTTTAAAATATTTTAATCTTGCCATATTTCTTCTTTCCCTTTAATTAATTTAATTAAATTAAAATTAATATCACTTCTTTTTCATTATAGCATTTTTGTAATTTAAGGCTATCTTGGCTACCCAAGCTGAATTACTTATTTCGAGTTATGTGCTGCAAGGAACACATATCTTAAGTTATAAGTGGCATTGAAGAATCTTGAGTCAATGAATTACCTCGTCTTCATCGGAAATATCTCCTTCGGTACAGAGGGATACATTTTGATTAGCTTTTTGTGGTATATCCCTTTACCACAATAGGGATCATATTCACAATCGCCACAGCAGAGCCTAATCTTTTTTACCTTCCATTTACCTTTTTCTTTATGTAGAAGTCCATCGATCGGATCATAGTGCCCAGGAATATCTAATCCTCTTGGGTCTGTCTCAATCCATGCCCATCCATTTTTAACTTTAAGATATCTGATGATAAAACCTATAGATTCTGAAGGAAGAGTTTTTATGCTCTTTCTTAATGCCTTCAAAATAAATCTGCCTTCTGGATGTTCTTCTGGGAATATTTCTAAAGGGCTGAAAGAAAAAATCTCTTTAATTTTCTTATATTGAATTATTGATATCAATGCATTCATAAGAATCAGGACATGAGAATATTCGTGGATTAATCATTCCCTTTATATTCCATTTTTTATTATTCCTAACAAGAAGAGCGTAAATGTCTAAATTATAATTTTTGCCTCTAACCTCAATCCAAGCCCAAGGTTCTTTAATTTTTATGTAATCCACAAGAAAAATTAACTCCTCATCTTCAGGTATTCTCCAGTATTGAAATTCAGGAAGATATGTTTCTTGAGTGCTCTTTAACCCTTCTCGCAAAGTATCAAGAATTGCCTTCCTTTCAGGACTTCCCGGAGATGGAATGTATGGTTTTTCAGGGAAAACAGAATCAACTGAAATCAGAAATAATATAAACTAAAAAAAACAAAAAAGGAGTTTTTTGAATTATTTTTATCATGCTTTTTACTTAATCTTTTATCATTTTTTTTGTATTCTTTTGGTACCTGAAAAATTTTAGGCTCAATAACCATCTCTTTGATGTTTTTCACTTCAAAAATCGTATGGGGTTGGTCCTGAAAATAATTGATAAATTTGATTGGAATACCGAATTTCTTTGAAATCCAGGCAGTCTGAATGAGAAGATTACCCATTCTTATTTCCTTTTTTTCACAAATAAGCCTTTCAATAGGCTCTTCTCCTTTCTCTATCACTTTATATTCGTTAAACTCACTCATGATGTTAAATGCTTCCACAGGATTATATAAAATTGTGTCAGAAATATTCCCTTCAGAATAGGTTTTTTCATCGTGATTAATTATTATTGCTTTACCTGTTTCTCTATTTACTATTATCGTTAAATTTCTCTCCTCAAAGGTTAGTTGGGTTGTTAAATCTCCAATAGGTGTTTTGATTTTGTCTTCAATCGTACTTTTCTTCTTTTGATCGACAAATACATCGTATCTATATATGTGATCCAT
>CAZYLC010000004.1:39329-43484 GCA_964648755.1 uncultured Thermodesulfovibrio sp. | reverse complement strand
CCATAAGATAAATTTTGCCATTTGTTAGAATCCCTTTTATATTCATAACTGTATCAGCAGAAAATGACCCTTTTGGATGAATTACTCTCTGTGGAGGCTTGGTAGTAACCAACTCTTTCTTTAGTCTGTTGCCGTGCTTGATTAAAACTGAACCCTCCTGAAGTTCAATGATGACCTTTTCAGCCATCGCACCATCTTCTATCCCAATCTCCCAGGTTCCAGATTTACCCTCTCCAAGATGAAATGGAAGTTCAAAATCAAAACCCTTTGAATAATAAAATATCCTAATCATACCTTTTGAAGTGACTCTATCAGTAGAGTCATCAGTTATTATGATTTTAAAAGGAGATTTAGATTCAACCAAATATGATATTTTTACGTTCTTACCTGAAAGTTTATCTACGTCATCTGCATAAGTCGTTAAAGATAATAAAATTATTAAAGATATGAGGATTGAAATTTGACATAATATTTTTAGTACAGGCATTTTATTCCCTATTTCAATAAGTTTACTTAGAGTTTTACTTACAATGTCCTATCCATTTTCCTGAAATCTCAAAGATTGGTTCATATTGGAAAATCCGAACTTTCTTTGTCTTCTCATCTATTATGAGCTGATAAATATGCCCCTTTTCATTAACCCTGAAGGGATTTTCAGTATGAGATGCTTCAACTTTGAATTTTCCAATTATTTCTAAGTTAGAGTTTATTATCAAAAAATAGTTATTAGAGCATTCTTTTGCTCCAGTAGTAATGTCAATATAAATTCTCTCTCTGTTATCTGTACCTATGTTGTTTATAAAACATGTGTAATCATTCATAAAAAATATCTACTTCCTTATCTACTTCCTCAAACTTTGAAAGTGAACCTCTGTCATAGACATAGAGCATGAAAGTTGCATCACCGATAATTTTCATATCACAAATTCTCGTTCAATCATTGTAAAATTTTCCTGGAACAGCTACTCTTATGGTTTCTGTTTCGTCAAGATTGGCTAATTTAACAGATGCCCCTTCTACATTAGCCCATATTCCAGCCCATTTGCCAGAGTCAATCACTTTGATGCCAGTAACTTCGGGTGCATAGGATATCAAATCTCCTTCAAGAGGGATTTTGTTGATTACTTTGCCTTGAGAATCAATGATAAAAATGGATTTTTCATTTATATTATCAAGTACGATAATTCTACCATCTTGAGTTATAGCAATGTCTTCAAAATATCCCTCTGAGGGAAGTGGAATAGTCTTTATTCTCTTTCCATTCTTAAAAATCTGAATTCTTTTGTTTGCCGTATCAAGAATATAAATCTCTCCGCTTTTACTTAAGGCAAAGCTTTCAGGATAAAGTGGACGAGCTTCTGGAGGAAAATAGACTCCAATTTCATCAGCTTTAGAACCAAATTTCGCTTGAATTACCTCTTTTTTAATTACTCTGAGGTTTTTAACCTTTTCATAAGATAAGGCTTCGCTGGAGAATATAAAGGATAAACAGATTATTAATATAGTTAAAAATTTCATTTTGAGCTCCTTAAGTTTAATTTGCCTATATAAGATAATTCATAAAAATCTACTGTTCCACAAGTTCAACCCTTATATTTTTTAACCTCTCTCAATCTTATTTGATGCAATTGGTCACAGGTAAGCAACTCCAATGGCTTTCAGTCTGTATGGTCTTTACAACGAGGGGTATCATTTTGGGCAAAAAAGGGTAATGAACTGATAATTAACAAGAAACATCAAACACAAGGAGACCATTATCTTTTTCATGATAGCCCCCTTTGGGCTTTATTTAATATTACATCATTCCTCTAATTGCAAATATGGCTGAGGTGATAAATCCTATTAGAATATAGACTATTATTGTTACCACTATTACAACTATGACATATAACAGAGCTTTATCTTTTGGAGTATTCATTAAAAGAGGTAGTCCTAAATAAAATAGATAAATCCCGTAAATACTTGCCAGAATAACGAGTATTGAAAGAGGAGGAATTATATAAAGCACTCCTGCTATCCAAGTAGGTGTCATTGAGAATGTTACAGCTTTAAAAGCATTCGTAATATTTTGTTCAGAGTTGAATTTTGGAGCTAAAGCATTAGCAATGAGAGCAACAATATAAACTCCCAACAAGGTCATAACATAGGAGAATATTGAATAGCCTAAAGCACTTATTAATCCTAATCTGTAATGCATTCCCATGACTGAATAGCCAACAAAAGCACCGCCGATAAACTGACAGATAGCAGGAATAGCTGCAAGAATTATTATATAGGAAAGATATAACTCTGAAATACTCGTCTGTTCACTTTTAATCTCTTCCCATGTTTGAGATGGACGGAATATAATATTTTTTGCTCTCTCTACCACATTCATTTAAATCCTCCTTATTATTTACACTCTCCAATCCATTTCCCGCTCATATTCTGAGTAATCTCCATATCCTTCTGTTTTATTTTTATCATGCCATCAAATGTAGTTCCCTTATAGGTAACTGTTCCATCAGTTATAACAGGACCTTCTGGAGTTTTACATTCTGCTGTCCATGATACAGTATCTCCTTTTACTTCTTGTTTAGTAATCTTACAATCTTGATTTGGCTCAACCTTTTGTGGAACAGTATTCTCCTTAGTTATACATTGAGTAAATGTCTGGGGAGGCATTTGAAAAGGCATTTTACCTGTTGCCTGCATAGGAAATGTTATCTCCCACTTGCCTTCTTTCATGTTAAGACCAACAGCTTTCTTGCCCCCTTCTTCTTTTTTGGAGCATCCCACAAATAAAAAAGGTAAACACATCAGCGTCATTAAAAGAATTCTAAACATTTTACTACCTTCTTTTTTGAAAGATATTCATAAATACCTTTCCTTATTGTTTCGGATTTTATCAGTTAATATGAAGTTTGTCAAGGGGATATCTTTATTATAAGGTTTGACAACTCAAGCCCTTTTATGATATACAATTAAAAGTATTGGGGAGTCGTCTAACGGCAGGACGGCAGACTCTGGATCTGCTTGTAGGGGTTCGAATCCTCTCTCCCCAGTTTATACTGGTCCCATCGTCTAGCCAGGTCAAGGACGTAGCCCTCTCAAGGCTAAAACACGGGTTCGAATCCCGTTGGGACCGTCTAATTCTTAGAACTAAAATATGAGAAAATTATATTTTTTGATATTACTAATTCTTTCCGTAATAGTATTCCCTCAAGCTAATACATTAGCTCAGAGTTTTACAATTTCAAATGATACCTCCTTAGTTGGCTCTATTACTTATCATTCAGTAAAAAAAGATGAATCTTTAATTGAATTAGCAAGGCACTATAATCTGGGCTACAATGAAATAGTATCGGCAAATTTCAATATTGACCCTTTTGTGCCACAGGAGGGTAGTAAAATTATCATTCCCACCTTTTGGATTCTGCCTGAAAAACCTGCTAATTTCCAAGGGATTCTAATAAACCTATCTGAAATGAGGCTTTATTATTTTCATAAAAAAACAATGCTTACCACCTTTCCCATAGGAATAGGAGATGACGGGATTGAAACTCCTGTAGGTAAATTTAAAATATCCCATAAAGTTGTTAATCCTCCTTGGTATGTTCCAGAGTCAATAAGACAAGAAAGGCCTGATCTCCCAGCAGTAGTTCCTCCGGGACCTGAAAATCCATTAGGTAGCCATGCCATGAGACTTTCAGGGTTGAGCTATCTTATCCATGGAACAAACCGACCCTGGGCAATAGGAAGAAAAGTTACCCATGGTTGTATCAGACTATATCCTGAAGATATTCCCAAATTATTTGAAATTGTACCTATAGGAACAGAAGTCATTATAACGAGACAACCTGTTAAAGTGGGAAAACTCGGAGATGAAATTTATGTTGAGGTTCATTTAGATGATCAATTAGATAACTATGATTATTTGCAAAATGCGATTGAAATATTGGCTAAAAAGGGCTATTTAAAATATGTTGACACCTTCAAACTTTATCACGTAATAAAAATGAAAAGTGGTATACCCACCTCTGTAACAAACAAAAATAAAGAGCCACAGATAATAATCTCTGACCCGTGGCTCTAAAAAATAAATAAAAAACTATTTCTTCTGTTGAAGTTCGAAAGCTTTGCCTGCTTTTTCTGCTGCTGCTTCAGCTCTCTTTG
>CAZYLC010000004.1:17676-39318 GCA_964648755.1 uncultured Thermodesulfovibrio sp. | reverse complement strand
CTCATCTGCCTTATTGCAGCATTCATCAACCTTTTTACCAAGGGCATCAACTTTTGACTCAAGGGCATTATATTTGTTCTCAAGCTTTCCTATTCTGTCAACGAGAGGGTCTATTTCTTGCTTTACATAATCCTTAGAAGCACATCCAAAGGCAAATATAAACATAACACCTAATGCAATAGCTAATAATCTTTTCATCCAATTTCACCTCCTTTCCTTTATAATTAAATTTATTAAAATTTTAAACTAATTTTTCCAAAAAATCAACTCTTTTTAAAATATCCTTCGATTAAAATATCTTTTCCTAACTTTTTAATTGATAATCCCTCTAATTCAATGGCTTCATTCAATCTTCTATAAAAATTTCCACCTACACAGGGATATGAATTTTTACCTCCTATTATTTTGGGAGCTATGAATACCATTATTTTATCACCAATATTTTGCTGAATTGCATAGGCATTTAAAGAAGAACCTCCCTCTATCATTAAAGAGATTATCCCTCTCTTACCGAATTCGTTCATCAACCAGTTTAGCTCTACTTTGTTCGAATTATAGGTAATAAATTCAACGCCTCTATTCGAAAGAATTCTTTCCTTTTCAGCTGTAAGGAAATCGTCTTTCACTACCGCGATTGTCTTTGGTGGAGGATTGTAAATATGGTAATTAAAAGGAATTTTTAATTCTGGATCAATTACTATTCTTATTGGATTTCTACCTCTTTTAATTCTCGATGTCAATTGGGGATTATCCTTAATTACAGTTCCGTAAGCAGTTAATATGGCATCTACTTGTGAACGAAGTTTGTGTACTACTTTCCTTGATTCTTCAGAAGTTATCCATTTGGATTCTCCTTCAGGAGTTGCAATTTTACCATCTAAGGTCATAGCAATTTTAATGATAACAAAAGGGATTTTTGTAGTTATATACTTAATATAAAATTCATTTAACTTTTTAGCTTCATCAACCAGAATTCCCTCTAAAACTTCTATCCCGTTATTTCTAAGTAATTCTATTCCCTTTCCAGCAACCTCTGGATTAGGGTCTCTCATTGCTATTACGACTCTTTTAATCCCTGCACTTATAATCGCATCTGTACACGGAGGAGTTCTCTTATTTTTATGACAACAGGGCTCTAATGTTACATAGAGAGTTGAACCTTTCAAACTTTTTGTTGAGTTCATTATTGCTTCAGCTTCTGCATGGGGTAAGCCTGCTTTTTTATGATATCCTTCAGAAATTATCTCTCCCTCTTTTACTATCACTGCCCCGACCATTGGATTAGGTGATGTTTTGTAGTTTGCTTTTTTCGCTAAATTTAAAGCCCTTCTCATAAAAAATTTATCATTATCCATTTGATACTCCATATTTTTATTTCCCTTATTTTATCACAAGTTATTTAATCCTCGAAAAGTTGACTTTCATCCTTTTATAATGATATAAAAACTATAGTACATTGCGGGCGTAACTCAGCGGGAGAGTGTCAGCTTCCCAAGCTGAAGGTCGCGGGTTCGAATCCCGTCGCCCGCTTTTTTATTGGAGGTCCTTTTGTCAGTCTTTAAAGAAGGTGACACAGCACTCTTAATTGATTCAAAAGGCAGAAAATATCTAATCTATCTAAAAAAAGATGCTATTTTTTCCTTTCATAAGGGAAATATTCTGATTAATGACATCATTGGAAAATCCGATGGATTAAAAATTACCTCCTCAATGGGTGAAAAACTTATTGTATTCCATCCAACTCTTGAAGAATACGTACTAAAAATGAAAAGAGGAGCACAGATAATTTATCCCAAAGATATATCAAGAATTCTTACTCTCCTTGATATTTTCCCAGGAGCAAAAGTTTTTGAAGCAGGAACAGGCTCAGGTGCGCTTACTCTTTATCTTATTAGAGCAGTAGGACCATCAGGCAAAGTAATTTCCTATGAAAAAAGGGAGGATTTTTATGAAAGAGCAAAAATTAATATTGAAAAATTTATCTCTACTGAGTTGAAAGATGCTTTAATTCTTAGAAATAAAGACCTCTCAGAAGGCATAGACGAAACCGATTTTGACAGGGCTATCCTTGACTTAACCGAACCTTGGCTCTTTCTTGATAAAGTCTTGGCTGTCCTAAAACCAGGGGGTATCCTGGGATGTTATCTTACCACAGTATTACAAATTTATAGTCTAATGGAAGAATTTGAAAAGAATTACTCTGATAAACTGTATAAAATTGGAATTTTTGAGCTCCTTGAAAGAAAATGGGAAAAAGAGGGGTTAAGCCTTAGGCCAGCTTTAAGAATGGTAGCTCATACAGGATTCATAGTTGTTTTTCGAAAGCTTTCATGAAATTTAATTTTCTCTTGATAAATCCTTGGATTTATGATTTTGCTGCCTATAATTTCTGGGCAAAACCTCTTGGACTGCTAAAAGTTGCTGAGTTCTTAAGTCAATTTAATGTTAATATGACACTAATTGACTGTTGCGATTCCTTCAAAATAAAAAAATTTGGAACAGGCAAATATGATTTTGAAATAATTGAAAAACCATCAATTCTCAAAAGTATCCAAAGAAAATATAAAAGATATGGGATTTCTGAAAATCAATTCATTGAAAAACTTAAAAAAATAGGCAAGATAGATTTGATTTTAATTACCTCAATAATGGCATACTGGTGGCAGGGAGTAAAACAGGCGGTAGAAATAGTAAGAAATTTATTTCCCCAAGTTCCTATAATTCTTGGAGGAATATATTCCACTCTTTACAAAGAACACGCAGAAAAAAACATAGAAGCAGATTACATTTATAATGGCAAAATAGAAAACGATGTTATTGAAATTATTGATAAATTTGGTCTAACCCTCAAAAAGACACGTGAAAAACCCAAATATTGGTGGCAAATGGGATTTTACGAAAAAATGCCTTACGCACCTATATTAACATCAGAAGGTTGTCCTTTCCGTTGTTCCTATTGCGCCTCATCCATTTTTAACAAGTCTTATAATCGGGAAGAAATAGGGAAAGTGATTGAAGAAATTAAAGGACTATATCAATTAGAGATTAAAGATTTCGCCTTCTATGATGATGCCTTGCTTTTTAGGCCTGAAGAGCATATAAAACCACTTCTAAGAGAATTAATCAAAGAAAATTTAAAAGCCTGTTTTCACACCCCTAATGGATTGCATGCTCGTTTTATCGATGAAGATCTCGCCAATTTAATGAAAGCTGCAAGATTTAAAACTTTAAGGGTAAGCCTTGAGACTATTGATATTAAGAGGCAGATTGAAAGTGGGGGAAAGGTAACAAATGAAGACGTAGAAAAGGCTATTTTTTACCTTAAAAAGGCCGGTTTTTCCTCTCAAGAAATTGGCGTCTATTTAATGTATGGACTTCCCAATCAAACTCTTGATGAGGTTAAAGCTGGTATTGATTTTCTCAAAAAGTTAAGAGTCAGAATTCATCTTACAGAATTCTCTCCAATTAAAGGTACAAGCTGCTGGCAAGATCTTGTAAATAGGGGTATAATCGAAGAGAGTTTAGACCCAATTTTTACAAATAATTCAATTTTTTCAGAAATTTTTTGTCCCTATGATATTAAACAATTCAATTTGCTATTATAGGGTCTAAGTTCCTGTTTTTGGAGGTATTATTCGATGGATGAAGTACAATTAGCAGAAATCTCAAGAGCTGTTATAAGAGAAGAAATTTCAGGAATCAAGCATGACTTAGTTATTCTCAAGCAAGAATTAGCAGCACTCAAAGCTGAAGTTGATTAAATGAAAAAGAAATGGTAACAAAAGTTGAGTTAATGTCAATGGAACAAAGATTTACTATTTCTATTGAAAAAATAAGAGAGGCTCTAAAAATATCCATTCTTGAAATTCATGAAGATTTAGAGGAAATAAGATGTAAAATGAAGTTTTATGAATTTGACTTTCTACTTAAACAAAATGACCACCTTGCAGGGGTATTGAAAGATACCCTTGAAGAGAGAAAGTCTCTTTCCTATTGGATGAAGAATTATAAAGAAACACTAAAGATTGTCGAGGCAAGATAAGTTGATAGCTTTTTTTTTGCCACAAAAATTGAGTGTGACTTATTATTTAAAGAATTAAGAGATAAATCCGAACTTACTATCCAAAATATCTCTTTTTTAAAAGGAAAAATAAAAAATATTGAAATTCTTCTTTGTATCTCAGGAATAGGCAAGGTTAATTCATCCGTATCTTCTACAATTGCCTTCCAAAATTTTCCCATAAAAAAATCAATCATATCAGGAATAGCAGGAGCTTATCCTTCTTCTGGACTCAAGGTAGGCGATATAGCATTAGCAGAGAAGGAAATAAATGCCGATGAGGGACTTTTAATAAACTGTGATGAATATGATGAATCTTTTAAATTCATAAATTTAGAAGAAATCCCTCTGTTCTTGCCTGATTTCTCCAAGGACTTAAAAAAAGGAGTCTTTCTTACAGTCTCTGCTTGTACAGGGAATCATAAAAGAGCTAAATTTCTTGAACGAAAATTCAAAGCCCTTTGCGAAAATATGGAGGGATTTGCAATTGTAAAATCCGCCCAACTATTTAATGTTCCCACCACTGAAATACGAAGTATTAGCAACATGGTTACTGACAGGTCTGATCTCCTAAAAATTGATGATGTAAAAAAGTCAGCTAAGAGAGTACAAGAATTTATCCTTGACCATATTCTTACTTTGACTAAATAATCTGTTGTTTACTGATTACTATCAGGTTGAGAGTTTTGAATTTCATTAATTTGAGCTATTATTTTTTTAACACTTTCTTTTAATTTCCCGTATTCATCGCCCGCATAATTCATAAAAAATTCATAGTGTTTTGAAGCATCTGATTTATTGTTCATCCGGTAATAGGTAACAGCAAGATTATAGTGGGTTTCTGGATTTTGTGGATCAAGTTCAAGGGCTTTTAAAAAAAATCTTTCCGCTTCATCATATTGTGCTCTATTTAAGTAAACAAGTCCTGTGTTCGCATAGGAAAGTGCAAACGAATTATCAAGATTTATTGCCCTTTCAAATTCTTTCAAAGCTTCATCAAGTTTATAAAGATAAAAGAGAGCAAGTCCATAATTATTAAATAATTCGGGGGACTCAAATTTTTTAGATATTAATTCTTCGTAAATCTTGCAAGCCTCTTCGTAATCTCTATAACTAAGAAGTAAATTGGCTTCCTCTAATTTTTCCTCAAAGGATATTTCCTTTTCCATAAAAGAAATTATAGCAAAATCACTGTTTTTTTGTATACATATACCAGAGAGTTTCGGAGGGTCTCTCTATGCCACAAAGTTTTGCCACTGCCTCAACAATCTGGTTTGCATTGAAAGGTCTTATTATTACATTGTCAACTAATTTGTTTTGAATGAGGCTCACAACTTCTTGTTTTGGTGTATCCTTTGAAATTATTAAAAGAATTTTCATATTGGATTTTTCTCTTACCTTTTTTAAAAAAGGTACTGTACTCTGCCCATCTAAAATTGAATCAATAATTAAAGCAGAAAAAATTATATCATTATCCAAGATTTTCTCAAGTTGATGTAAATGTTCTAAAAATTGGACATTAATTGATGTTAAATCTTTCAATGCCCAACCCACTGCATTTGTAATGTCTTTTTGAACACAAATTAACAATTTCTTTTTCATTCTATCTCCTCTATGAGCATTTTGCTCAAAAAATCCATTGATTTTTTTACCCCCTCAGTCTTAAAAATCTCACTAAACTGTGATACATCCATTATAAAGTAACTTTCCTTTTTCTTTATAATAATCATAAAGGGTTGTAAAAAACTATTCTCAGATAGCAAAACTTCAATTGCGTAATCTTCATCCCTTTTCCATACTGAAAAACATTTTAAATACAAACCTTCCTCGATCTTGAATTCTCTATGTGATATGTTTTTCAAATTCAATTTATCTTTTTCTATTCTTACAGGAAACAATGCCTTCACCTCCCTTATCTCCTTTGTCTTTATAGGAATCGGCTCTTTTTCTTTTATTAGCACTATATCCCATATACTTTTGCCCATTAAAAACCATCTTTTTTCATATTTTGTCAAAGGCTTATCTATATTAGGTTTTGAAAGACTTACTGAAAAGCATCCTATAAAATCTGATTCTTGCAGCGAGAATTCCAAAAAGGCATAATCATCGGTTCTAATTCTTATCTCTCCATAGGGTATCAATTTTTTTGCATAAATATATAAATTTTCTCTTCTTGTTAGTCTCTTTTCTTCATGGGATTTTTTAAACCAAGGGTCGGGATAATTCATGATTATTCTTTTTACACTGCTGTCATTAAATAGGAATTGAAATGCCCAATATGCATCAAGTTTTGTGCAAAAAACATTTTTCAAATCATGTTTCCTGCATTTTTTAAGAAGTTTATTCACCGGAATCCATGATTTTTCAATTCCAAAGAATACCTCATCTCTGTTGTCTTTAGCCATTTTTAAAAGATAATCTCCAGAGCCAAATCCTATTTCTACTGTAAAATTTTGAAACTTTAGAGGCCTCTCTACTTTAAGATAATCAATATAGTTATGCACGTATATTACCTAAAAATTTTTTCTCTAAACAGATATAGAAATGTCATTTTATATTTTACTAAAAATATAAAGTCTGATGAGCAACATAAAAAGTTTTGAAGTTATTTTTAGCTTATGATAGATTTAATAAACTTGTTAAACTTAAAACTTAAAAGGTGCAGGGGTGAATGTCAAGATAAAAATTATAAAAGATAATGTTCCCAATATTCTTCTGCTTAAGGGAAGCTGATTTTCCCACACTAATATAGGTGGATGGTCTACACCTAAGAAAAGAAGTAATAATACCCATACAAGCCATCCATACCAGTAGAAAGCTCCTAAAATAGCGACTATAACCAAAAAAGCTCTCGAAATATAAAAATGTCTTCTTCCAAATAAAGCATAGGCTATATGACCGCCATCAAGTTGCCCTACTGGTATAAGATTCATAGAGGTTACAAAGAGCCCTATCCATCCAGCAAAAGCAACAGAGTGAAGAAGAACATCCTGCCCTTGAGGTATTTCTCCAAGAGTAAATTTTACAAGTAGAGAAAACAAAATTGAATCTCCGAGGGTGAATAAGTCTTCTTCTCCTGTTATTGCAACTAATTTTGACATTTTCAATCCAATTAAGCAAGCTATCAGTGAAAGAATAAAGCCTACAAGAGGCCCTGTAGCACCAATATCTACAAGTGCTTTTCTTGTTAAAATGGGAGATTTCATCTTTATAAAGGCACCGAATGTTCCGATTATAGATGGTGCTGGAATAAAATAGGGCAAGGTTGCCTTTGTTCTGTGAGCCTTTGAGGCAAAATAATGTCCCATTTCATGGCCAAGCAAAATTGTTATTATGCTTATTGAAAAAGGATATCCTTCCCATAATCTTAAGGGTTCTTTAAATAAATTAATTCCTTGCTGAAGTGCTCCTGCAAAAAGTGTTGTAAGTACGGTGGAGAAAAATAAAACTAAGGGAATTAAATATCTTTTCAAGGAATCACAACTCCCTTAAGATCATAATCGTAAGCTTAATAAGAACATTTACTTTATCTCCTGCCTTTAAATTAATCCCATTCTCTATGATTAAAACGCCGTCTATTTCAGGTGCATGACAATAAAGTCTTGCTATAGCTATATCTGCATCAATGTAATCTATCAAAGCTTCGTATTTTTTCTCTATCAGATTTCTATTTTTCTCAAGAGATATTATAGCCTGCCTTGACATGAGCTCATGGTATCTTCTTTCTTTAATGTTCTCTGGGATTTGACCCTTTAAACTATAGGCTTTTGTCCCTTCCTCTCTTGAGTATTTAAAAACTCCAAGACGATCAAATTGTACTTCTTCAATAAAATCAACAAGGCTCTGAAACTCCTCTTCTCTCTCTGTAGGGAAACCCACAATAAAGGTACTTCTTAAAGTCACTCCGGGAGTGGCTTCTCTTATTTCTCTTATCTTTCTAAGATATTCCTTTCTTGTCCCTCTTCTACCCATAAGCCTGAGAAGCCTGTCCTCTGAATGTTGCATAGGTATATCAAGATATTTTAAGATTTTATCTTCCTCTGCAATCACCTGCAAAAGCTTATCATCAATATCTGGGGGATAAAGATAAAGTAGCCTTATCCAAAAGTCACCACTGATTTGAGACAGATCCCTTAAAAGCTCCTCTAAATTATATCCCTTTAGCTCTTTTCCATATTGAGTTATATCTTGAGCTACCAATATTATTTCCTTAATCCCTGCTTTGACAAAATCTTCTGCCTCTTTTATTATCTCATCTGGATTTATACTTCTAAATCTTCCTCTTATATCTGGTATTATGCAGAAACTGCATTTACGGCTACATCCTTCAGCTATTTTTATATATCTGTAACTTGGTGGTTCTACGGTATAATCATCTTGTTTATCAGATTCCCTAATGTCCTCTCTAAAATGTTTCATATATTCAACAATTTTTTCTCCCTCATCAACTCCAAAAATTGCACTAATCTCAGGAATTTCCCTTTTTAATTCCTCTCCATATCTCTTTGAAAGACATCCAAAGACAATGAGCATTCTGTCAGATTTAAACTTTGCAGCCGTTAAAATCTCTTCAATAGACTCTTCCTTTGCATCTCCAATGAAACAGCATGTATTTATAAGGATAAAATCAGCTCTTTTAAAATCCTCCACATAGGAAAATCCTTCCCTCTTAAGAGATTCTATTAGGTGTCTTGAATCAACAGTATTTTTAGGACAGCCAAGGGTTATTAGGGTAAAGTTTTTCATAATTAGAAATGCTGCCAGCCTTCAGGCTTTGCAGAGATTTTTCCCCTTAGGGGATCTAAAAGATATATGCCCTTAGTTTCAACTATTCTGCCTATAGGAATCAAACCAAAGTCTATCGCCTTATCTTCAGCAGAAATAACCAGAAGCTCATAATCCTCACCCCCAGAAAGTATAAATTTCATTGGGTCAGTATTAAGATACTCTGCTGTTTTTAATATGGAAGAAAGAACAGGAAGTCTCTCCAAATAAATCTCTGCACCAACCTCACTTTCCTCACAGAGTCTGTATAGGTCAATAAGCAAACCATCACTTATGTCCATCATAGCCTTTGCAATATATTTGAATTTATGAGGATTTCGTGCCTTTGGCATTAGATGTCTTTCAATGAGTTCGTTTATGCTTAAACCAAATTTCTCATACAATTCATTGAAGTTTTCAAAATCTTTGATTCTTTTTATCAAATCTTTTTCTTCCTTGCTGAAACTCTTAAGCAAGTTAAATCCTGCTGAGGATAATCCTGTAGGAGCAGTAATAAAAATACTATCGCCTGGCTGAGCACCTTTTCTTAAAACAGGCTTATCACATTCACCTAAAGCAATGCCTGAAAGAACAACTTTTTCACTTCTTGATAGGTCTCCACCGATTAAGTATCCCTCATAATAGCTTAAGGCTTTATCTATGCCATCAAATAAGTCTTTTAGTTCCTCATCAGAAATAGTCTCCGGTAAGCCTGCAGAAAAAAGAAACCCTTTAAAGTCTCCACCCATAGCATAAATATCACTCACATTAATAGAGACGATTTTGAAACCAAGATGATAAAAGGATGTATAGGCAAAATTAAAATGAACTCCCTCAATCATTAAATCAGTAGTCAGAAGGACGGGCTTTTTTAGCTTTATTAAAGCAGCATCATCTCCTATTCCAATTCCTAAGCTTTCGGGTAAGAGAAATCTACTCCTTATCTCTTTTACAATTTCAAGCTCGTTTTTTTTCATTAAAATTAAACTACTACCTTCTGCCCCTTTATCTTTCCTGTTTTAGCCTTTGAAAATACATGTTTTAGTACTTCATCCATTGATTCAGTAAGAATAAATTTCATTCCCTCTTTCACATATTTGGGTAATTCTTCAAGGTCCTTTTTATTTCTTTTGGGAATAATAACAGTTTTTATTCCCATCCTTTTTGCTGCAAGAACCTTCTCCTTAAGTCCACCAATGGGAAGAACCCTTCCCCTTAGAGTAATCTCGCCTGTCATAGCAACATCTTTTCTCAAAGGTTTTCCAGTAAAAACTGAGGCAATTGCTGATGCCATAGTTATTCCTGCAGAAGGCCCATCCTTCGGGATCGCCCCTGCTGGCACATGAATATGAAGATCCATTGTGCTGAAAAGCTTTTCATCTATCTTTAATTCCTTTGACTTTGACTTAACATAACTTAATGCAGCCTGTGCTGACTCTTTCATGACGTCTCCAAGCTGACCTGTAAGAATAAGATTGCCCTTCCCTTTCATTGTGGTTGCTTCTATGTAAATCACATCTCCACCTGCCTCAGTCCAGGCAAGTCCTGTAGCAACGCCAACTTCTTCTTTTTTAAGCTCTTCCTCTGGAAGGTATTTAGGCGCTCCCAAAAATTTTGAAACCTTCTCAGGAGTAATATAGAACTTTTTCTTTTTACCTTCTGCGATATATTTGGCTATCTTTCTGCAAAGATTGGCAATTTCTCTTTCAAGATTTCTAACTCCTGCTTCTCTGGTATAATGAGTAATTATATACCTTATTGCTTTATCGCTAATTTTAAGAATAGATGAATTCAATCCGTGTTCATCAACTTGTTTTGGAATCAGGTATTTTTTAGCAATTTGGAGCTTTTCTTCTTCAGTATAGCCTGAAAGGTATATAATCTCCATTCTGTCTCTTAAAGCTGAGGGGATTGTATCTGCTATATTCCCTGTACATACAAACATAACTCTGCTTAAATCAAAGGGGACAGCGAGGTAATGGTCTACAAAGCTATTATTCTGTTCAGGGTCAAGAACTTCAAGAAGAGCGCTTGAAGGGTCTCCTCTGAAATCCATACCAAGTTTATCTATCTCATCAAGCATAAAAACAGGATTATTGGTTCCAGCCTGTCTTATCCCCTGAATTATTCTACCCGGTAAAGCACCCACATAGGTTCTTCTGTGTCCTCTAATCTCTGCTTCATCTCTTACTCCACCAAGAGATATCCTTACAAACTCTCTTCCAAGAGCTTTCGCAATAGAACGCCCCAAAGAAGTTTTCCCAACACCAGGAGGACCAATAAAGCAAAGAATTGGTCCTTTCATCTTTTCTTTGAGCTTCCTTACGCTCAGGTATTCCAGAATTCTTTCTTTTATTTTCTCAAGGTCGTAATGGTCCTTATCGAGAACTTCCTTAGCAGCTTTAATATCAAGTCTATCCTCTGTAGAACGAGACCAGGGCAGTTCTGTAAGCCATTCAAGATAGGTTCTTACTATAGCAGACTCTGCTGCCTCAGGGTGCATTCTCTCAAGTCTTTTAAGTTGCTTTTCTGCTTCTTCCTTAACCTTTTCAGGCATTTTTGCTTCTTCTATTTTCTTTCTCAACTCGTTTATCTCTTCAGCCTTTTCATCTATATCTCCAAGTTCTCTCTGTATGGCTTTCAACTGCTCTCTTAAAAAATACTCTCTCTGAGTTTTGTCTATTTCATTTCTTGCATCTTTTTGTATTTTCTGCTGAATTGTAAGAAGCTGAATTTCTCTGTTTAAAGTATCATTTATTTTCTTTAATCTTTCTATAGGATTGGTGAGTTCAAGAATTTCCTGAGCTTGATCACTTTTAAGGCCAAGATTTGAAGCTATTAAGTCTGCCAATCTTCCTGGTTCATCAATATTTTCAATAATTACCATCGCATCAGGTGGGATATTTTTACCAAGGGATATTACCTTTTCCAGTTGTTCCTTGACTGTTCTTACTAAGGCTTCCTCTTCTATGGTTATATCCTTGATTACCTCATCTTGTATTTTTTCTATTTTGGCTACATAGAAACCCTCTGACTGATAAAAATCTAATGCCTTTGCTTTGCTTATACCTTGAACAAGAATTTTTAGTCTACCATCAGGAAGTCTTAGCATTCTCATTATCATACAGACTGTTCCTATTTCATAAAGGTCGGAGGGTTGAGGAACTTCTACATTAAAATCTCTCTGAGTAAGTAAAAGAATTAATCTATTTGTGTTAAGAGCATACTCTACTGCTTTAACTGAAATGTCTCTTCCTACAAAAAGAGGAATTATCATATATGGAAATATTACTATATCTCTTACAGCTAATATGGGCAATTCATCTGGAATCTCTAACTCTTTTGCATTAATATTCTCATTATTATTTTTATCCTGATCTTGTTTTATATCTTCCATTTATTCCTCCAATCAAAAATTTTTAATATTTATTTATAATTTTACCATTTTTTTTGAAAAATTTTGGATGTTTTTTAAAAAAATTTAAAAAATTAAAGACAAGATAACTGTTCTTTTAAAAATTTTCTAAAATCTTCAGAAATTTCTGGGTCTCTGAGGGCAAAATAAATTATGGTTTTTAGATATCCAAATTTCTCCCCTGCATCATATCTTTGACATTTAATTTTATATCCATAAATAGCACTTTTCTTAAGTAATGCTCTTAAAGCATCTGTAAGTTGAATTTCTCCTCCTTTACCAGGTTTCAAATTTTCAAGATATTTAAAAATAGTGGGCGTCAAAATGTATCTTCCAATAATAGCCAAATTAGAAGGTGCCTTTGATTTTTCAGGCTTTTCAATCATATCTTTTATCAAATAACAGTCTTCTCCTATTTTCTCACCAGATACAATTCCGTATCTTGAGACTTCCTCAAAGGAAACTTCTTCTAATGCAACTACGGGAGCTTTTTTCTCTTTGTAAATATCAATCATATCCTTTAAAACAGAATAATCAGGGTCAATAACATCATCACTTAATATAACTGCAAAAGCTTCTTCGAATATAAAAGGCTTTGCACAAAGGATGGCGTCACCTAATCCCTTCGGTTCTTTTTGCCTGATATAAGCAAAATTAAGATTCTCAAAGGAGTTAATCTTTTTTAATAGTTCATCCTTCCCCGTTTTAATAAGTCTTTCCTCAAGCTCTGTCGCTTTGTCAAAATGGTCTTCTATAGCTCTTTTATGTTTTCCTGTTATAAATAAAAAATCCTTTATGCCAACTTTTTGCGCTTCTTCAACGGCATACTGTATTATAGGTTTATCAAGTATTGGCAGCATCTCTTTAGGAGATGCCTTTGTAGCAGGAAGAAATCTTGTACCAAGCCCAGCGACTGGAAGGACAGCCTTTTTTATCATCATGTCCTCCAAAATAAAAATAATGCCGGAGACGAGACTCGAACTCGTACGGAGGGAACCCTCCGAGGGATTTTAAGTCCCTTGCGTCTACCAGTTCCGCCACTCCGGCTATTATTAAGATACAAAAATTTTTCAAAAATATTCAAGTTAGATATATAATTTTGTTAAAATACATTATTATGATAGATGCCTGGATAGAAGAAATCAAAAGAAATCCTCAAAGTAAAGCTGCAGGGATGATACTAATTCATAATGGCATTGTAAGGGAAACTTCAAAAGATGGGAAATATATCAAAGGTATGAAACTTTCCTATGACCGAGAAAAACTTAATGATATAATTCATGATATAAGAAAAAAAGAGGGAATTATAGAGGTAAAAGTATGGATAAATGAAGGAGAACTAAAGATAGGAGATGATATAATGAAAGTTTTAGTAGCAGGCAGACTTCGAACTGATGTTTTTCCTGCTTTACAAGAATTAGTTGGAAGAATAAAAAAAGAGGTTGTTTATGAAAAAGAAATTTTTTAATTTTTTTATTTTAGTTCTTCTTTCCATTTTCTCTATCTCTTGCGTTGCTGAAATTGATCCTATCTCTGGCAAAAAGACCTACACACTCCTTTCTACTCAACAGGAAATTGAAATTGGGCAAAAAGTAGTCCCATCAGCAATAAATGAGAATGATGGTCTATATCCAGACAGAGAAGTGCAAAACTATATCAGACAACTTGGAACTAAAATAGCAAGTTATACCCCAAGAAGAGTAGATTATCAGTTCTATGTGGTAAACTCTCCAGACATTAATGCCTTTGCTTTACCTGGTGGACCTGTTTTTATTACAAGAGGCCTTCTGCTGAAAATGGAAAAAGAAAGCGAACTTGCTGGAGTTTTAGCTCACGAACTCGGACACATAAATGCAAGACATCATGCTAAGTTCCTTGAAAAAACCTATGGTATGAGTGTTCTAATTGGTATTCTTGGAATAGCTTTACAGGGGAGTGACTATGCCTCTACCGTCATGAGTCTTGCACAAGTATCAGCAGGATTGCTTCAGTTGAAATTTAGTAGAGACCAGGAAAACGAAGCTGATGCCTTGGGAGTGAGATTTACCTATCAAACTGGTTATGATCCAAAAGGTCTTTTAAGTATATTTGAAAAATTTAAATCTCTTGAAAGAGGCATGTCTGTTGAATGGCTAAGTACTCATCCTCTACCTGATACAAGAATAAGAAATGTTCAGCAAATGATTGCTCAGCAATATCCTGATTCCCATAGATTAAAACAAAATAGTACAAACTTCGATAAAATCCAATCAATCTTTAAGTCAACAAAGGAATCCTTTGATCAAGTAGAAGAAGCAAAGAAATATATAAAATCAAAAAATTATAATCAGGCAATGAATCTCCTTAACAGGGCGATAGAGATTTATGGAAGCAACCAGGCATACACTTATCGAGCACTTGTAAATCTTAATCTTAAGAGATATAACGAAGCAATTATTGATGCTGAAAGAGCAATCTCACTTGATAGTCTTTATTTTAAACCCCTGCTCATTAAAGGCGTTGCTCAGAATCAATTAAATCAGTGGAATGCAAGCATTAATACCCTTGAAAAAGCTAAAAGTTTAGTAAATGATAATCCAGACTTATATTATTATCTTGGGGTAGACTATCAGGCTATTGGCAACAGAGCAAAGGCAATAGACAGTCTATCAACAGCAATTCAAATTTCTGACGGTAAAAGGGGTTGGGAAGCAGATGCTCAAAAAAGGCTTAGAACTCTTAAGGGATATTAAAGGAGGTAGGAATGAAAAAAGCTCATCTTTATATAAATGGAAGAGTTCAAGGTGTTTTCTATAGAGCCTTTACCAGAGAAGTTGCTGATTCATTAGGTTTAAAAGGTTGGGTGAGAAATTTAAAAGATGGAAGGGTGGAAGCAGTATTTGAAGGAGATGAAGATAAAATTTCAATTGCCATAGAGAGATGTAAGGAAGGCCCACCTTACGCCAAAGTTGACAATATTGAAATAATTTGGGAAGAACCTGAAGGATTAGCTGAGTTTGAAATAAAAAAAACCGTTTAGGTAAGAGGTGTTTCAATGGCAAAAAATGTAAAAAATCTCATTTATCTTTGTCTTATTTGTTTCTTATCTTTAACTATACTCAGCTGCGGTGGAAAAACACAGGTAAAAAAGGACGAATTTGATCCAGTGGCATATCTAAAACAGGCTGATGAATTGATCAGTAAAAAGGAATACGAAGAAGCAAGAAAGCTTTTGCTTGAAATAAAAAACAGAGAATCTGCAAGAGAATACGCACCCCTTGCCCAGCTTAAGATAGCAGATTCCTATCTTAAAGAAGATGAAACTGAACTCGCAGTAACTGAATATAGAAGATTTATAGAACTCTATCCAGAATCTACCCATGCCCCCTATGCTCAATATAGTATTGCAATGGCTTATTTCAGACAAATTGAAAGCGCAGAAAGAGGTGCAGGTACAGCTCAAAAAGCTCTTGAGGAATTTCTCAAGCTCGAAAAAATATATCCCAGACATCCTTACGGAGAAATACTCCCTTTGAGAATTCAGAAATGCCGAAACGTTATTGCTGAAGGAGAATTAATAATTGGTAAATTTTATCATAAAAAGGGCTCCTATAAAGCTGCAATAGGGAGATTTGAAGGAATTGTTAAAAACTATCCAGATTTTAAAAATCTTGATGAAACTCTTTATCTGCTTGCCGATTCCTATAAAAGAATTGAGAGACCCGACAGTGCAAAACAATATTTAAATATGCTCAAGGATAAATTTCCAGATAGCCAATTTGCAAAAAAAGCTGAGAGCTTAAAAATTCAATAAATGTCTGCTTTATTCCCAGTTTTAATTGATATAAAGGGTAAAAAATGTGTTGTAATAGGAGGAGGTGTTGTTGCAGAAAGAAAAATTAAAACTCTTCTTAAATATGGCGCTCATATTACAGTAATAAGTCCTAAAATTACAAAGAGTATCGAAAAACTTATTCAATCAAATAAGATTTCACACATAAAAAAACTTTATGAAAAAGACGATTTGAAAGATGCTCTTATCGTTGTAGCTGCAACTTCAGACAGGTCAGTCAATGAACAAATTGTAAGGGATGCAAAATTTCTTGTAAATAACGTGGAAAAAGGAGAAGATTACATAAAAACTAACAATATTAAGTACATAGTGCCTGCAATTCTTCAAAAAGAAGAGCTAACAATAGCTATTTCCTCAGAATTCCCTGCTCTTAGTAGAACCATAAGAGAGGAAATTAAAAAATACTATGGCAAAGAATTTGCATTATACATAAGATACCTTAAAAAACTCCGAAGGGAATTAAAAAAGAAAATCTCTGATACAAAAAAAAGAAGAAAAATTTTCAGAGAAATAGCTTCAAAGGAAATTGTGTCAATTTTGAGACAGTACGGTTTTAAAAAAGCAAAAGAGGAGATTGACAGAATAATCAATGCATCATAAAGTAGCTGTAGTAGGAACGGGATATTTCGGGCAGAGACATCTAAAAATACTTTCTCAGATGGAGGATGTTGAAATTGTTGGGATTGCTGATAAAGATATTAATAAAGCCCGTCAAGTTGCCTCTGATTTTGGATTAAATTATTCGGAGAATTTCAGAGACCTATTAGACAGAGCAGAAACTTTTTTCATAGTAACACCTACAAAAACTCACTTTGAAATTGCTATGGAATTAATCGAAGCGGGTAAAAATATTTTTATTGAAAAACCTCTAACTGAAAATCTAGAAGATGCCTCTATCCTGATTAATAAAGCAATTAGCAAAGGAATAATTTTTCAGGTAGGTTTAATAGAGAGATTTAATCCTGTTGTTAATTCTCTACTTGATCACATAAAAAGTCCTCTTTTTATCAATGCGCAAAGGGTCTCTCCTTTTTTAGGGAGAGCAATAGATACAGAAGTAACTTTTGACCTAATGATACACGATATTGATTTACTATGGAAAATACTTAAGGAAAAAGGAAACTACGAATTAAAAGAGTTAAAAGTCTTCAGAAAAAAATTAATTACAGATAAAATTGACTTTGCTACAGTATGGCTTGATTTAGATGTGAACAGCGAAAATATAAAGGCTAATCTTACAGCAAGCAGGGTATCTGCTGACTTTCAGAGATGCTTTTCTGTTGTTGAGAACAATTATGTCATTCATGCAGATTTAATAAAAAAGACAATAATAAAAATTGATAAAACTGGTAACACAGTTGAAGTTCCTGTAAAAGATAAGGAAAAACAACCTCTTTATGAAGAGATAGGAGATTTCCTTCAATCAGTTAAAGAAAAAAGTCCCTCTAAAAGAGCGCCTTCTCCAATTGAAATCATTGAGGTTATAAAAATAATAAACCAAATAAACGGAGGAATTTCTTGATGAAACCATTCATCGACTTAAAAGCTCAATATGTAAATATAAAAGATGAGATACTTGAATGTATAAATAAGATTCTTGAAAGTTCTCATTATATTCTGGGCGAAAATGTTAAAGCCTTAGAAGAGGAGGTCAAGACCTATTTAGGAGTTAGGGAAGCAGTTGGTGTTGCTTCAGGAACAGATGCTCTTCATTTAGCTCTACGAGCCTTAAATATTGGTAAAGGAGATGAAGTCATAACTACTCCTTTTACATTTTTTGCTACAGTTGAAGCAATTATTTATGTGGGAGCAAAACCCGTTTTTGTAGATATTGAAGAGACTACATATAACATAGATGCTGATAAAATTGAAGAGAAAATAACACCGCGGACAAAAGCAATAATTCCAGTACATATATTCGGATGTCCAGCAAACATGAAAAAAATCAATGAAATTGCAGATAAATACGGATTGTGGGTTGTTGAGGATGCTGCACAGGCATTTGGTGCTCATATAGATGATAAAAAAATAGGAAGTTTAGGAGATATTGGGTGTTTCAGCTTCTATCCAAGTAAAAATCTTGGCTGCTTTGGAGACGGAGGAATGATCGTAACAAATAATGCTGAAATAGCTGAAAAGATTAGAATATTAAGAAATCACGGTTCTCCAGGAAGATACGTTCATCAAACAATCGGAGTTAATTCGAGACTTGATGAAATTCAGGCGGGTGTTTTAAGGGTTAAAATGAAGTATATTGACCAATATAACGAACTTAGAAGGGAAAAAGCAGAATTTTATACAAAATTTCTAAATGAAGTGGTAATAACTCCTAAGGAACCTGACAATACTTATCATGTCTATCATCTTTATAGCATTCGTTCAAAAGAAAGAGAAAGAATAAAAGAAAATTTAAATACTCATGGCATTCCTTCTGTAGTCTACTATCCTATACCAATGCATTTACAGAATGCTCTTAATTTCCTCGCTTATAAAACAGGAGATTTCCCGATAGCAGAAGCAGTTTCAAAGGAAATTCTTTCCCTTCCTATTTACCCTGAGATTCCTAATGAAGAAGTTTTCCATATAGCTCAAATAATACTGAGATGCCTTCAAGAAAACTCCTAATTGTTGCTGGAGAGTCCTCTGGAGAGCTCTATGGAGCTCTTCTTGCCAAAGAATTGAGAAAAAATTTTGAACTTTTTGGTATAGGCGGAATTCGCATGAAAGAAGAAGGAGTAAATATTATTGGAGACATAACTCATGCCTTTGGATTATTTGAAGTCTTTGGCCAAATAAAAAAAATAAAAGAAAACTGGAAAAAAGCTGAAGCGATTCTGGAAAAAATTGATGGATTAATTCTAATAGACTTTCCCGATTTCAACCTTAAACTCGCAAGTAAGGCAAAAAAACTTGATAAAAAAGTACTCTACTATGTGAGCCCTCAAATCTGGGCATGGAGGAAGGGTAGAATAAACAAAATAAAAAAATATGTTGATTATATGGCAGTAATATTGCCCTTTGAAGAAAATATTTACAGAGAGGCTAATATTCCTGTTAAATATGTAGGACATCCTATGTATGAAGTAATGAAAGAAGAATTAGAAGGTTTAGGGATTATAGAGGAAAAACCTCTAACAAAGGAAGATAAAGAAGTAATAAAGAAAAAATTAAAAATAAAAACTGAAACAGTTATAACATTAATGCCCGGAAGTAGGCCATCAGAAATACAGAGAACAATGCCACTGATGTTAAATCTCATAGAATTATTTGATAAAGAGAAATTTCATTTTATAATACCAAAGGCTCCAAATATAGATTTTCCCAATGAAACGAAGAAAAAACTTTCAGAAAAAGATAATGTAACGATACTTAATGAACAATCTTTTACAGCCCTTGCAATGAGCGACCTTGCAGTTATAACTTCTGGGACATCAACCTTGCAAGCAACACTTCTTAATGTGCCTATGATTGTTGTATACAAAGTGAATCCCCTTTCCTATATAATTGGAAAATTTTTAATTAAAGGTGTAAGGCATATTGCTCTACCTAACGTCATAGCAGATTTCTTAGGGGAAGGTGATATCCGAGTTCCTGAATTCATACAAGAACTAAATCTATCTAAGATAGCTGAAGAAATAAATAAAATGTTATATGACCATTACTATAGGGAAGATATAATTAATTTTCTCAAAGCTATTAGTAGATATTTCTATGGAAAAGAGGCTTCAAAGGAAGTATTCAGTATATGCAGACAGTTTTTTTATTGATATATACTTTTTTTTACTTAATTGCCCTTTTATTTTTATTTCCCAAGGAATATTTAAAAAGACCTAAGGGAATAAGAAACCGATGGGTTAAGGAGAAATTAGGATTTTTTAAACATACTTTATCTAAAACTTCCCAATCAAGCTCAAAACCTAAAATATGGATTCACGCTGTATCTGTAGGAGAAGTTATAGCTCTATCAAAACTAATAAAAAAATTATCACAAAAATACGAAATTATACTGAGCACTATAACTGATACAGGACAAAAAGTTGCTCTTCAAAAATTTAGTGGCTATGAAATAAAAGTAATTTATCTTCCCTTTGATACTCCATGTGCCATAAGAAGGACACTTAAATTTTTTAATCCAAAAGCTGTAATCCTAACAGAAACTGAACTATGGCCAAACCTAATATTTTTTACTTCAAAGAAAATCCCCCTTGTTCTTGTTAATGGAAGATTAAGTGAAGGCTCTTTTAAGGGTTATAGCAAAATAAAATTTTTTATTAAGCCCCTACTAAAAAAATTTAGTTTAATTTGTGCTCAAGAAGAAATTTATAAAAAAAGATTTATTAAACTCGGAGCAGACAAAAAGAAAGTTTATATTACAGGAAACATGAAGTTTGACATTGAATTAAAAACTATTACTTTTATATGGGAAAACTCTATTCCTCGACCTGTAATCCTTGCTGGAAGTACTCATAAACCTGAAGAAGAGCTAATATTAGACAACTTTCTAAATCTCTCAATTAATGGAACGCTTATTTTAGCACCAAGACATCCAGAAAGATTTGAAGAAGTTGAAACTCTTATAAAAGCAAAAATTGCAGATTTAAAGGGAAATTTTTTCTTTTTAAAATTGACTGAAATGCCTTCAACCTTACACACTAAATCCTCGTATATTATTGTTGCTAATAAAATGGGCATTCTCGGGTCTCTATATAGAATATGTGATTTAGCAATTATTGGTGGCAGCTTTATACCTCATGGAGGGCAGAATCCTCTGGAACCAGCCTATTGGAAGAAGCCAATTATATGCGGTCCCTATATGCATAATTTCCCTTTTATTCAAGAATTCCTCAAGGAAGGAGCATGTCTAATGGTAGACCAATATCATCTTCAAGAATCAATTAAAAAACTTATTGAAGAACCTCAAAAAAGACTTATATTGGCAGAAAAAGCTCATAAAATTTTATCTAAAAATTCAGGTGCTACAGAAAAGACACTGAAGCTATTAAGAGAGTTGATCAGCAATTGATTCTGCTTTTTTGTATTCTTCCCATAGATGCTCTTTTGTTAATCCCTCATGTGCAATAAAATCCCAAGGTAATACATCATTAAAATCCCTTATTGAATATAATTGAAATCTTACTTCTTCAAGAATTCTATTGAAGTTTTCACCTTCTGCAACTCTCTTTATTATGGGCAAAGCAGTTCTGTTTGCCCTCGCAAAAAATCCTTGCATATAGGAGTACTTAGGAACTTCATGTAGAAGATTAAAACCTTTAATTTTAATTGTGTCTTTTTTTAGTTTTTTAAGCTTATCCTTTACTGTTTCGTAATCATCCATCCTATGCCACTGAAAGGGAGTATGAGGTTTAGGAACAAAAATACTTATACTTGCTGTAATTTTTCTTTGGAATCTCGTTCTTATTTTATTTATTAGTCTAATAATTTGTTCTATATCTTCATCTCTCTCAAAAGGCAATCCTATCATAAAATAGAGTTTAAGATTTTCAAGCCCCTTCTCTCCAAGCTTTTCAGCTATCAGTAATAAATCTTCCTCCAAGATTCCCTTTTTTATAA
>CAZYLC010000004.1:10232-17666 GCA_964648755.1 uncultured Thermodesulfovibrio sp. | reverse complement strand
ATTCTTCTAAGCCTCTCTGAGCCAGCTTCAGGTGCCAAGGTCAAAGTTTTCCTTCTAATAAGATAGTCTAAAATATTAATAGTTGGCTTATCAGCTCTCAAGGAAGTAAATGAAAGCTCAATGTTTTCATTTCTCAATAATTCACCTATCTCTCTATAAGCGGAAAGAGAAGGAGCAATAAGACCTACAGTTTGTCTATCTAACTCACTAATCTCTTGGATTTTCATTTTTAATTTTTCAATAGATACTCTCCGAAGGGGATTAAAAACATGTCCAACAAGACAAAATCTACAACTAAAGGGACAACCTCTCATTGTCTCGATTAGAAACATATTTGGAAAAATAGACTCTGGTGTAGTAATCTGAGAAAAAGTAAATTTATTTGTAAAATCATTGCAATAAATTTTTTTTATTTTCTCAGGAGCCTCCTTCAATAAAATTTTTCTTTCCCTAATCTTTCCAGTACTCTCATAGATTTCCTCATAGGCCTCAGGTACATAAAAACCCTCAAATTTTATGATTTCCTCTTTAAATTTGTCTTTAAAATCTTCTTCATGGGAAAAATTTTTTACCTCCCTATATATATTCAAAAAAGTATCAATTAATTCTTCACCTTCTCCAACAAAAATTACATCAAAAACCTTTGCTATGGGCTCGGGATTAGAAAAACAAAGAACGCCTCCAGCAATTAAAAGAGGATGATGAGGCTGTCTATCTTTAGATAAAATCGGTATTTTAGAAAGAGCAAGAATTTTTAGAATATTAGGATAATCATTCTCAAAAGATAAACTAAATGCCAAGATATCAAATTCATATAAGGGTTTTTTTGACTCAAAGGAGAAAAGAGCGATATCACTATATTCTGACAAATCTTCTGGATAGGGAAGAAAACTTCTCTCACAAACTACATCTTTTCTTTCATTGAAAAGTCTATAAACTGCTTGGAACCCTAAATTACTAATTCCAATTTTATAGACATTTGGATAAATGAGACATATTTTTGCTTTGCCACCATGGTCTTTTTTTATAGTACCTTTCTCTTTGTTAAGAAGAAAGTTGATCTTTTCAACTATCTTTCTCATTAAGAATTTTACATTTTTTTCTCAAATAAGCTGGAATATCTGATTCATCTTTAATATTATCAGGTACTTCTAACGAAGGTTCTTTTAATATGTCTATCTTCTCTGGAGGATTATAATTTTTTTCTGAGTTTTCTTTCACTTCTTTTCTGAGTTCCGATACTTCAATTTTTTCCTCATTGTTATTTATTGATAATATGTGATCTTTAGATTCAAAAGCTTCTTTTTTCTCCGGTGAATTTAGGTTATCATTAATTTTTTCATCTGTTGACTCTTTCCTATCCGATTGTCCTGAAGCATTATAAGTTGAAAATAAGTCGGAATTAATAGAAGTTTTCTTAAAAGATGATAGCGAGTTAATATCCTTAGATATTATTTTTTTTGTTTCTTTTAGAGATAGTCCAACATTTTTTGGCATCCATTTTTCTGTCTTTGATATTTCCATTTCTTCAGGTTTATCCTCAAATCCTGTAGCAATTACAGTGACATAAATTTCATTTTCTATTTCCGGTTTAACAACAGTTCCAAATATTATATTTGCCTCTTCGTGAGCAACATCATAGACAGTAGTTGCAATCTCTTGAACTTCATCAAGTGTCAAATCAAAACCACCTGTAATATTAATAAGAATCCTTCTTGCACCTTCAATAGATGTTTCTTCAAGTAAAGGATTTTTAATTGCCTTCAAAGCCGCTTGTTTACCGTTTTCTTCCTTTAAACAAGTTCCAAGCCCTATTACAGCCTTACCAGATTTTTCAATGATGGTTTTCACATCTGCAAAGTCTCTATTTATAAACCCAGGACTTAAAATAAGGTCGGAAATTCCCTGAATCGCCTGTCTCAAAATATCATTGGCAATAGCAAAAGATTTAACTAAAGGGGTTCCTTTTTCAACGACAAGATGAATTTTATCATTAGGAATGGTTATTATAGTGTCCACGTATTTTTTCAGCTCCTTAATACCAACTACTGCATTGTGAAGTCTCTTTTTCCCTTCAAAATAGAAAGGCTTAGTAACAACAGCTACAGTAAGAATTCCCAATTCTTTAGCTAAAGAGGCAATTACTGGTGATGCACCAGTCCCTGTTCCTCCACCCATTCCAGCAGTAATAAAAAGAAGATCAGAACCCTCTATACATGATAGTAATGTATCTTTATCCTCTAATGCTGCTTTTTTACCCAATTCAGGGTCAGAGCCAGCTCCAAGACCTCTTGTTAACTCTTTTCCAATTTGTACTTTTATGGGTGCAAGAGAAATTTCAAGATGCTGGATATCTGTATTTACCGCAATGAACTCAACACCATAAACCCCGGAGGAAATCATAGCATTCACAGCATTAGTTCCTGCTCCTCCAACACCGATAACTTTTATCTTTGCAATGGGTCTTTCTGACTCTTCAATTTCAAACATGGAGTGCCTCCTTATTTATTAATTAAACTATTAATCCATTTTTTAACTTTTTCAAAAATTTTTTCTAAATCTGTACTTGCTTCATTATATAATTTTTCTCTTACTCTGTAGATAAATGCACCAATGAGTGAAGAGTATTCTGGAGAAAAACTATTAACTAATATTTCGTTTTCATATAATAAGCTATCATCAAATCCCATTTCAGAAAAGAGTGAAACCAAACCAGAATCAGGTCTTCCAACTCTTATAGGCAAGGACAGTAGGCTTTCAGCTAAAGGAACAAAACCCTGCAGCAGAGATGTTCCACCAGTTAGAATAGCAGAAGAGATATTAATCTCTTCTTGTATAGAACTAATTTCATTCTTTACTATATCAATAATTTCTTCACAACGGGCATTGACTATTTCATTTATCACGGAACAGGGAATTTTAAGCGGATTTCTGTCAGTTCCTATGATTTCTATTTCACCTATACTATTGAGTGAATTTAAATTTTCCATTATCATATAATCTTCTCTCAACTTACTTACTGTAGAGAGGAAACTTATTTTAGGAAGAGCATTCCCAAATTGTTTTTTTATCCTTTCTGCTTCGGTATGGGAAATTTTAAGACCTATTGCAAGATCATTAGTTATGTGGTTTCCTGCAATTCCAAAATTAGATAGATGTTTTATGTATCCATCATTAAAAATTGATATATCAGTTGTTCCTGCTCCAACATCTATGACCAAACATCCTAAATCCTTATCATGTTGACTAAGAACAGCCTCTGAGGAAGCTACAACCTGAAGAATTACCTCTTCCACATCAAAACCTGCTTTATTGCAACAGGTTAGAATATTTTGAATTTGATTAGAAACTGCTGTCACAACATATACCTTTACTTCAAGTCTAAGTCCTCTCATACCGATAGGATCCTTAATCCCAGTATTTTCATCGACTATAAATTCTACTGGTAAAACATGTACGATCTCTCTGTCCTGAGGAATGACCATTGCTGTTGCTGAATCAATTACAAAATTTATGTCCTCTTCGGTTATCATCTTTTTTCTTATTCTTTTATTGCCACTGCTATACGTTCCTTTTATATCTACTCCAGAATAACAAATATTAGCTTTTTTGATTTTCATGTTTAATTTTCTTTCACAATCTCCGATAGCTATCTTAATGGAGTTTGTCAATGCTTCCATATCAACAACTTTCCCTTTTTTTATTCCTGAAGATGGATAACTACTAATAAAGATTATGTCTATTTTTTGTCCATCAAATTTTCCCACTAAAATAGATATTTTTGATGTCCCTATATCTACTATTTTTAGTAATTCATCCATTTTATCCCTTTACTCCAAAGGTTTTACAATAACCTTATCGGGAAATCTTAAATCTACATATTGTACATTCAAACCCCTTCTTTGGATTTCAGAATTTACTACCATATATTTGGCAAATTTGTTTTCCAAGTCTCCATTACCAATAATTATTCTGATTTTGTTCATCGTTATAGTCAAATTATCTGGTTGACTTCCTGTGATTGTTATTTCATCTTTAGATTTTACAAACCCCTTCGAATTTATAAAATTAAGTAAGGCAACTGCTGATTGAAGAGTATCCTTATTAGTAAAGGGGTCAATATCTTTTAAAAGAGGAAGAAAAATGTGATTATCTTTTAATTTTTCTGTGAAATCTTCCAGCACCTGTCCTTCATAATCAATTAAATATGCTTTTTCATTAGCAATTGCTATGGCAACAGGAGTAGACTCTTTTATGTGAATTGTTAAAGTTCCATTTAAATCTTTTCTAATTACTACATCCTTTATCCAAGAAAAATTTTTAAGTCTTTCATATAAAGTTTTTAATCCTGGATAAATAATAGAAGATCCCTCTTTTAAAGCTAAAGCGTTCCTTATTTGTTGCTCCGTTATGTTTTTATTGCCTGTAATTATTATGTTTCTAACTATAAAAACCTTTAGAGATATAAAAAGAATAAATAAAACTGAAATAATACATCCTGCAAGTATTAAAATTATCCTTCTATTTTTCATTTCCCTTCACTGCAAGTTCTAATATTTCTCTAACCAAACCCTTAAAATCATAACCTGCTAAAGAGGCTATCTTGGGTAAAAGAGAAGTCTCTGTCATACCAGGAATTGTATTAACCTCAAGGACATAGGGATTACCTTTTCTGTCAACAATAATATCCACTCTTGAACCACCCTTACATCCTAAGGCGTTATGAGCCCTTAACCCTAAATCCTTAAGTCTTTCATATAAAGCATCATCAATCTCTGGAGGTAAGATATACTCAGTCATTCCCTTTGTGTATTTTGCCTCATAATCATAAAATCCCTTTTTTGGTCTTACCTCAACCCCCCCTAAAGCCCTGTTTCCAAGGACTCCTATATGAATTTCTCTTCCCTCAATAAGTTCCTCTAAAATTGCCCTTTCACCATATTTAAAAGCCTCATTAAGTGCCTTTTTGAGTTCTCTTTTGTTCTTAACAATACTAACTCCTACAGAGGAACCTTCCTCTGCAGGCTTCACAACACAGGGAAAATTAAGAGGCTGAAGACTAAAGGCTGAAGGCTGAAGAAAGTCTTCATGATAAACCATCCTGAATGCCGGAACGGGTATTCCATGGTATAGGAATATTTTCTTAGTAGCTTCCTTATCCATTGCTAAAGCTGAAGCCAACACTCCTGAACCTGTATAGGGAATCCCCATTACCTCTAACATTCCCTGGATACCGCCATTTTCTCCCCAACCGCCGTGTAACACCAAAAAAGCTACTTCAATTTTTTCAGACTTCAAACTTTCGCAGAGGTCTCTGTCTGCATCTATAAATACCACATTATATCCAAGCTCTTTAAGAGCATTTAATACTGCACGACCGCTTTTTAAAGAGACTTCCCTTTCAGAAGAAATCCCTCCTGCGATGACTCCCACCTTCATTTTAAGCCTCCAGAAATTTTATTTCAGGTTCTAATTCAACTGAAAAGGCTTTTAAAACTCTTTCTCTCACAAGTTCCATCAATTTCAAAAAATCTGTTGCCTTGCCTTTTCCTGCATTAATAAAGTAGTTCGCATGAATACTACTCACAATAATATCTCCCACTCTTGTACCTTTCAATCCTGCTTTTTCAATTAAAAATCCTGCTGAGGTGTTTTCTGGATTTTTAAACACACATCCTGCTGAACGCTCTTTAAGAGGTTGTGTCTGCTTTTTTTTAGTTAGAAACTCTTTCATCTTACTGAAAATATCTTCTCTCTCTTCTTTTAGTATAAATGTTACTTTTTTTATTAGCGAATTTTCAGAAAATCCAGAACTTCGGTATTGGAATTTAATCTCAGATTTTTTTATAATCCTCTCTTTTAACTGTGTATCAATAATCTCTATCTCTTCAAGGCAATCCTTTATCTCATATCCAAAGGAACCGGCATTACCAAATACAGCACCACCTATGGTTCCGGGAATTCCTATGAGCCCTTCCATACCTGAAAGTCCTTTCTTAAATAAAAAGGCGATAACTCTTCCAAGCCTTACTCCTGCTCCTACAGTTAGAGTAAAGCTCTCAAGGTTAATTGTGTCCATATTCCTTGTGCTAATTATAACTCCTTTAAAACCTCTGTCACCTATGAGAAGGTTGCTACCTCCACCGATAACATAGAATGGTATCATCTCATTTTTTATGGTCTCCATTAAATTCAAAATATTTCCCTCTTCTGGAAAAGCGATAAAGTCAGCCCTCCCACCTATGCCAAGAGTTGTGTAGGGAGCAAGAGGTTCTTCTTTTCTGTAAAGAATTCCCTTTTCCTTCAAAAAAAGTTCTATTTTATTCATAGTCTATCTTTTACTGCTTCTCCAATTTTATAAACATCACCCGCTCCAATCGTGAAGAGAATGTCTCCACTCCTTAACTCCTTCAGGATCTCCTCTTCAGTTTTTTCTCTGTCGTGATTAAATTTCACATTAACACCTGCATATTTAAGCTTTTCATATAGGACTGCTCCACTTATTCCAGCAATAGGGGGCTCACTTGCAGGATATATATCCATCAAAAAGAGTATATCCTTTTTTCTTAGTACTCCCTTAAAAACTCTTATAAATTGCTCCATTAGGTCTCTTGTTCTTGTGTATCTGTGAGGTTGAAAGACAACGCATAGTCTTTCTGGTTTTAACCATAAAGCTGTCTTAAGAACTGCTTTTATTTCTGTTGGATGATGTCCATAATCATCATAGAATCTTATTCCTTTTCTCTCTCCCTTAAACTCAAATCTTCTTCCAATCCCTGTGAAGTTCTGTAAAGATTCCCTGACCTTGTCAAAAGGAACAGAAAGTTCCTTTGCCACAGCTATTGTTGCTAAGGCATTTAAAACATTGTGTTTACCTGGCACTGTAGTAGCAAATTCACCCAGTGATTTATTTTTATAATAAGCTTCAAAGGATACATAGGGAGATTTATAGGCAATTTTTTTTGCATAAAAATCAGCATAATTATCAAATCCATAGGTCAGATATCTTCTGTTAAGGTGTGGAATTAAATCTTTTATGTGTCTACATTCTTTGCATAGGATGGAAACTCCGTAAAAAGGAACTTTATTAGCAAACTCAAGAAAAGCCTTTTTTATACGTCTTAAATTTTTAAAATAATCAAGATGTTCCCTGTCAATGTTGGTGATTACTGATATAGCAGGGCTTAATTTAAGAAAGCTTCCGTCACTTTCATCAGCCTCTGCCACAAGCAATTCACCTTGCCCAAGTCTTGCATTTGTTCCGAGAGATTTAAGCTTTCCACCCACAACCACTGTAGGGTCAAAACCTGCATCACTTAGGACTGTTGCAATAAGGGATGTAGTAGTGGTTTTGCCATGGGCTCCAGCAACTAAAATAGAGTATTTAAGTCTGCATAACTCTGCAAGCATCTCTGCTCTTGGAATTACAGGAAT
>CAZYLC010000004.1:0-10194 GCA_964648755.1 uncultured Thermodesulfovibrio sp. | reverse complement strand
AGAAGAAAAAACAACCACGTCGTTTTCTTCTACATTGTCCTCACTGTGCCCTATAAATACTTTTATCCCAAGGCTTCTAAGTCTTTTTACTGTTTCTGACTCTCTTATATCAGAGCCAGTTACAGCATAGCCCATATTTTTTAAAACTTCTGCAATTCCGCTCATTCCAATTCCACCAATTCCAACAAAGTGAATCTTTTTAAACTGATACATTAAGATTTCCTCCTGATAAGCGATTCTCCAATTTCTACAATTTTTTCTGCAGCATTTATTTTGCCAAAAGCGAGAGAAGCCATCTCCATTTCCTTTTTAACATTTATATCTGTTAAGATTTTATTTATCTTTTTTGAGATAATCTCACCGTTGAGGTCCCTATCGAGAATCATCTCACAGGCTCCTCTACTGAGTAATCTTCTTGCATTAATCTCCTGATGATTATAAGCTGCATAGGGATAGGGAACTAAAATTGAGGCTTTTCCCATCGCTGTTATCTCTGCAACAGTCGATGCTCCTGCCCTGCAAACTATCAAATCTGCCACCTCATAAGCCTCTGCCATATCATATATAAAGGGTAAAATAGTGGCTTTAAAGGAAAGATTTTGATATTCCTTTGATACCCAACCATAGTCAGCCTCGCCAGTTTGATGAATTATCTGAATTTTGTCTTTTAGGGGAATTAAATATGGTAGTCCCTCAGTCATTGCTTTATTTATCTTTCTTGCTCCGAGACTCCCTCCAAAAATCAGTAAAGTTAATCTCCCCTCTTCGAGTCCAAAAATTTTAAATGCCTTTTGCTTGTCCCCTGATAGGATCTCACTTCTTATTGGAGTACCTGTAAGATAAACTTTTTCCTTAGGAAAATAATCTATAGTTTCTGGATAGGTTATGGCAATCGCATCTGCGAATTTACCAAGAATCTTATTTGCCAACCCTGGTACAGTATTTTGCTCAAGAATAACTGTGGGAATTTTATTTAATGAAGCAGTAAAAACCATTGGTAAAGAGGCATAGCCCCCTACTCCAAAAACAATATTAGGTGAAAAGGCTCTTATAATTTTCCTGCATTCAGAGATAGACTTAAGTAATCCTAACAAAGACTTTATCTTATTACTTACTGACTTACCTACAAAGCCTCTTACGGAGATAAGCTTCAATTCATAGCCTAATTTGGGAATAACCTTTGCCTCTAAGCCCTTCTCTGTTCCGATGAATAAAATTTCTGAATTAGGATTTTTACTCCTAATATAGGATGCTAATGAAACCCCAGGAAAGAGATGCCCGCCCGTTCCTCCTCCGGCTATTATTACCTTCATGAAAATCTTCTCCCTCTGTTGTAGTATCTATAGGGCTTCTTTAACCTTGGTTCGATAATTGAAAAATCTTTAGAGGAATAGGCCAAATTATTTTTGGATAGATTAAGCAAAACTCCCACTGCTAAAAGACTGACCAACATAGATGAGCCTCCATAACTTATAAAGGGAAGGGGCAGTCCCTTTGTTGGCGCAAGACCAGTAACAACAGCAAAATTTATCAAAGCCTGAATAGACAGCATAATAGTAATTCCAGAGGCAAGAAAATAATAGAAGGATTCAGATTGTCTTACAGCAATCTTGAAACCCCTTATAGTAAAAATAAAAAATAGAACAATTACAGCACAGGCACCTATGAATCCCATTTCCTCTCCAATGTGGGCAAAAATAAAATCCGTATGAATCTCTGGTAGATAGGCAAGCTTTTGTTTTCCTTCACCAAGCCCCTGACCTGTGAGCCCTCCGCTTCCAAGTGCTATAAGAGATTGAGTAAGTTGAAATCCGCTTCCTTGAGGATCAGCCCATGGATCAAGAAAGGATGTAATTCTCTTCCATCTGTAGGGTTCTTTTGCAAGATAAAATATCACAGGTATTGCAAGTAAAAGCGATGCACCTATATATCTCAAATTAATTCCTGCGATGAAAAGCATGGTAAAAGTAATAATACCCAGTGTCATGGCTGCACCAAAATCAGGCTGTTTAAGAAAAATGATTTGAAATATTCCCATGACTCCCAAGGGTATTAAAAAATGAATTAATCTATCTTTTCCATAGTCAGGACGACTTAAAAACCAGGCAAGAAAAAATACCATAGCAAATTTAACAAGTTCAGAGGGTTGAAACACGCTTGGCCATAGTTTTAACCATCTCCTTGCTCCGCCAGCACTGACTCCTAAAGGTGAAAATACCAGTATGAGTAATAAAAAAGAGATTATCAATAAAGGAAAAACAAGTCTCTTTAATTTTTCCTTTGGAATGTATATAAATATGATCATCATAATAGAACCTATTACAAGAGTGAATAACTGCTTTTGTAAATAGATTAAACCACCCTTGTCAACATATTTTGCCTTCACAGAGGCTAAAACAGAGGTGGCACTGTAAACTGAAATGAGACCTATTATTATAAGAGAAATAACAGTAATTATAAGAGTTTTATCAATTGAACTTCTATTCATAGAGAATGCACTATCTCCTTAAATGTTTCTCCTCTGTGTTCAAAATTTCTGAACATATCAAAACTTGCACATCCCGGAGAGAGCAAAACAACATCTCCCTTGCGAGAAATCTCTTTTGCCTTGAGAACTGCAGATTTCATATCCTTTTCTAAATAATAAGGAACAAAATCACCAAGAGAATCTGCTATTTTCTGGCTCGCCTCTCCTATGAGAATTAAAGCCTTTACTTTCTCTTGGACAAGCTCTCTGAGAACTGTAAAATTACCATCTTTATCCCTTCCACCTGCTATTAAAATAACATTGCCAGCAAAACTCTCAAGAGACTTTGCCACAGCATCTACATTTGTTCCTTTAGAATCATTTATGTAACTTACTCCTTCAATCTCTCTAACAAATTCCATTCTATGTGGTAATCCTGGAAATTTTGTAACAACTTCTTTTATAGCTTCCCCACTGCATTCTACTGAAAAGGCAAGAAGAGAAGCAGCCATGATGTTTTCTATATTGTGAACTCCTTTAATTTTAAAAGAATCTTTAGGCAATACAGTGCCTTCCATTTCTTGCCTTATTTTTTCTGGAAGCTCCTCTCTTGCATAGAATCTAACAAAGTCTCTCTCTAAAAAAGCTCCATAGACTCTTTGTACTCGGCTAAAATAAAAAATGTGGGGGAGTTTACCTCTCTTTAAATATACATTACGAAGGTGTTCAATAGCTGATACTGTATTCTTATCATCCATATTAAGAACAAGAAAATCATCTCCTCCCTGATTCTGAAATATTTTAGCTTTTGACTCCATGTATTCTCTCATTCCAGAATATCTGTCCATGTGATCAGGGGTTATGTTAAGAATAGCCGCTGAATGAACTTTAAAATTCCTTATTCCTTCAAGCTGAAAACTCGAAAGCTCAAGAACCAGATAATCAATATCAATATGTTCGCTATAAATTTCATAAACTACTTCTGCCATAGGGAAACCTATATTTCCTGCAAGGACAACTTTTTTACCATCCTTTTTTAAAAATTCATAGGTAAGTGTAGAGGTAGTTGACTTGCCATTTGAACCTGTTATACCAATTATCTTTATATCTGGCTTAAGAAGAGTTAGTATTTCCCAGCTCATTTCTATTTCACCAATCACAGGAATACCCTTATAAATAGCTGAAACAATAGAGGGAGTGCTCATTGGAACACCTGGGCTAACCACGACAATCTGAGCTTCTTCTAAAATCTCCGGAGGATGTGCTCCTCCAACCATTCTATAAAAACTCTGTGAAACTGACTTTAAATCTTTTTCTATTTCCTCTGTTGGTTTTTTATCATTTATAATTAATTTCACACCAAGACAAGAGAGTAATTTTGCTAGCGCAATTCCGCTTTTACCAAGTCCTACTATAGCAACCTTTCTATCTTGCAGTTCAGATAGACTGGGAATTAATCTTTGCATTTCCTGTCCTCTTTTGTTTAGATTTTTTGCGTGTAATTTTTTTTGTTTTTATATCCTTTTTGCTTGAAGTGTTCTTTTTTGTTTTTACAACCTGTTTTTTACTTTCTAAAGATTTTGTCTTATTATAGGAAGCCTTGAGGACTGGCCTTTCCTGCGTAAATTGAACAAAGGGCTCATTTTTCCCAGATAATACATTTTCTGCCTTTGCTAAAAGAATCTCCGTATCTTTCCAAAGTTTGTCTCTATGTGGAACCCCTAATATGGCAGTATATACAAGTCTATTGTCAATCCTTGCAGCACTTACAAAACAATGCCGTGCTCTCTTTGTATAGCCAGTTTTACCTCCTATTATATTGTCCTCTGTCCATAATAGTTGATTAGTATTCTGGATAAAATGTTCTTTCCCATCTTCGGAATGGATAACATAAACACGAGTTTGTATTACTTCCCTTATCAAAGGATAAGATAAAGCATGGGACATAATTTTTGTGAGGTCATAAACAGTTGTATACTGTTCCTTGCCAGGCAATCCCGAAGCATTAGCAAATTTTGTATCTTTCGCTCCAATTTTATTTACTTTTTCATTCATAAGTTTTATAAAATCTTCTTCTGAACCCGCTACCGCCTCTGCGAGAGCTACTGCAGCAGAATTTACAGAGCGCATAAGAGCAAGATAAATTAAGTCATGAACTGTATACACTTCCCCTGCCTTTAATTTTGGTGAAACACTTGACGTTTTTGCTGCATTTTCAGAAATTGTTATCTTTCTTTCCGGTGAAAGTCTTTCGAGAGCAACCATTACTGTGACAAGTTTTGTTGTACTTGCAGGTGGAAGTTTTAGATGAGGGTTTTTACCATAAAGAATTTTCCCTGTCTGCGCATCTACTGCCACTGCAGTGGGAGCATCCATGTCATCTGCAAAAGAAATTGAGTGGAGTAGGAACAGAAGAAAAAATAGAGATAAAAATTTTAAGCAAACTTTTAAACTTAGACTTTCTACCAGTTTTTTCATTTTATCACCTCAGTTTTAAAGTTAAAAGACTTAAAAGGGCAAGAATAATGCCTATAATCCAAAACCTAACAATAACCTTTGGTTCAGGCCACTTTTTCAACTCAAAATGATGATGTAATGGAGCCATACGGAAAATTCTTTTACCACCTGTTAGCTTGAAGTAGCCCACTTGAAGAATAACAGAAAGAGCCTCTACTACAAAAATCCCTCCAACAAGGGCAAGAACAATCTCATGTTTTGTTATAACAGCTAAGCTACCAAGTGCTCCTCCAAGACTTAAAGATCCCACATCACCCATAAATACTTCTGCTGGATAGGCATTGTACCATAAAAATCCTAAACAGGCTCCAAGCATAGCACCGCAGAATACAGCAAGTTCACTTGTACCCGGAATATAGAGCACATATAAATATTTTGCAAATACAGCGTGACCTGATATATAGAGAAGAACAGCATTTACAATGGATGCTATTCCAACAAGTCCCACTGCTAATCCATCCATTCCATCTGTAAGATTAACAGCATTGGAAGAACCAACAATAACAAAAATAGCAAAGGGTAGATAAAAAATTCCTAAATCAATGAGCCATTGTTTAAAAAAGGGTATACTCAAAACAGTCGTATAGGGATCTTTAGGATTGAAATAAAGAAATAATGTTACTGCCGAAGCTAAGATTAACTGAACAAGCAACTTATATCTTCCAGGAAGGCCCTTATAGTTTCGTCTTGAAACTTTGAGATAGTCATCAATGAAACCTATTAGTCCGAATCCAAGAAAGCTTAAAATCATTATCCACACATATTGATTCCTCAGGTTTCCCCATAATAAAACAGAGATTAAAACTGAACCTATAATTATTATTCCTCCCATTGTAGGAGTTCCCTCTTTTTTTAGATGACTTTTAGGACCGTCATCTCTTATATGCTGAGTAAGACTTAAACTTTTTAACCATCTTATGCATGCAGGAGCAATAAGAAAGGTAAAAAAGAAAGAGGTCAGAATAGCAAGCATTGTTCTGAACGTTATATATCTGAATACATTGAAAACAGAAATCTGATCACTCAGACTATAGAATAGCTCGTAAATCATTCCCTCTGTCCCCTCATTAGAATCTCTAAAACATTTTCCATTTTCATCCCTCTTGAACCCTTAATCAATAATATCTCTCTACCTTTTAGCTGATCTTTGAGAAAATTTCCCGCTTCTTCAGCTCTTTCAAATACATGTCCATTCACATATCTTAATGCATTTTTTATAAACTTTCCCACTCCAACAAAATTGTCTATCTCCATTTCTTTAAGCCATCTGCCTAAATCTTCATGGGCCTTTTCGGAATACTCTCCTAACTCAAACATATCACCTAATACAGCTATTGCCTTTTTGTCCTTCTTTCTGCGTGCAAGTTCTTCAATAGCAACTTTCATTGATGAAGGATTGGCATTATAGGCATCAAAAATTATCTCTATACCATTAATTCTTATAATTTCCCCACGCATCTTGGGTGGAGTAAAAGAGCTTAAAACCTCCCTAATCATGCACTTGGATATACCAAAATACAGAGCAACAGCGCATGAGGCTGTTATGTTATAAACATTATGCAAACCAATAAGATGAGTTTCCACAGGAAAGCTGGAATTTTCCATATTAAAGATAAAACTCACCCCATCATTGCTAAAATTTATATCACTTGCATAATAATCAAAATTATTTTTTAATCCGAAAGTTAAAAGATTTCCCTTCCAATTTTTAAGTCCTTCAATTAAAAATTGATCATCCCCATTAGCAAAAACAGTTTTTACGAAAGGAAGAACCTCCAGCTCACCTTCTCTTACTCCTTCCAAAGAACCAAAACCTTCAATATGTTCGTAGCCTATGTTTGTTATAACCGCATATTGGGGATTAACAATATTACAAAGATCTCTTATGTCACCCCTTCTATTCGTGCCAAGTTCAAGAACCATAATCTGTACATTACTTTCTATCCTACTTATACAGAGAGGAACTCCAACATTATTATTAAGATTTCCCTCTGTCTTTAGAATCTTGTATTTTTTAGATAAAAAAGCTGAAATCAAATCTTTTGTAGTTGTTTTACCATTGCTTCCTAAAACAGCAATCACCTTACCATTAAAATTACTCCTTAAGTGTCTCGCTAAAGCCTGTAATGCTTCAAGAGTATCTTTAACTCTTATAACCGTCTTACCCTCAAAGTCTATATCAAGGGTTTTTGAAATAACTGCTCCAGAGGCTTTTTCAAGAGCCTCTTGAACAAAGTCGTGTCCATCCCTTTTTGTTCCCTGAAGAGCAAAAAATAAATCTTTCTGCCCAATTGTTCTTGTATCAATAGACGCGCTACTAAAAGATTGCTCGCCTTTAGATAGAACTTCTCCTCCCGTTGACTTAATAAGGTCATCAAGGGTAAACATTTTTATTTTTTTAACTCCCTTAGAATTTCTCTTAGTATTTCTTTGTCACTGAAAGTAAATCTCTTACCCTTTATTTCTTGATAATCCTCATGTCCTTTACCAGCAACAATCAAAATATCACCCTTTGCACACATACTAACACCTACTCTTAAAGCCTTTTTACGATCAGTAACAACAATAAAATTATCCTTAATTATTCCCTCTTCAATATCCCTTATAATCTCCCTTGGTTCTTCCCATCTTGGATTATCAGAGGTTAGAATTACATAATCACTCAATTCTGAAGAAATTCTCCCCATCTCAGGTCTCTTACCTCTATCACGATTACCACCACAACCAAAAATAGTGATAATTCTACCTTTATGTCCCAACTCCTCTCTAAGAGTAATTACACTTCTGAGAAGTCTTTCAAGAGCATCGGGAGTATGAGCATAGTCTAGAAAGACAAGAAGGTTCTGTCCTTCCTTAATATTCTCAAATCTTCCATCTGGAGCTTTTGCTTCTAATAGAGCTGATTTTATGGTATTTAAAGGAATATTAAGAGATAAAGCAACTCCTATGGCACTCAAGGTGTTATATATATTTGGAATGCCGAGTAAGGGTGTTTTTAAAAAATGCTTTTCTCCATTTATGAAAGATTCAATCTCTGTTCCGTCAAACATTAATTTATAACTTTTTACATATATATCAGCTTGTGAATTTTGAAGAGAGAATAAAATTTTTCTTCCCTCAACTTCCTGTGATAACCTTTTCCCATATTCGTCGTCGATATTTATTACAGAAACTCCATCTCTTTTTAAAAGCTCTTTAAAAAGTCTCTTTTTTGCCTTAAAGTAATCCTCCATATCCTTGTGAAAATCCAAATGGTCTCTTGAGAGGTTTGTAAAAACTGCCACTTCAAAATCTGAATAATCAACTCTTCTTAATGCCAATGCATGAGAAGAAACTTCAGAAATAACATATTCAATACCTCTATCTAACATCTCTCGAAGTAACTGCTGAAACTGCAAAGCCTCTGGTGTCGTATGCTGAGCCTTTATTTCCTCATCATCTATTAGATATTTGATAGTGCCTATTAAACCTGTCCTTTTCCCTTCTTTTTTAAGTATTTCTCTGATTAAATAGGAGGTTGTTGTCTTGCCATTTGTTCCTGTTATTCCTATAAGATGAATTTTTTTTGAGGGATTACCATAATATTTACTGGAAATCCAGGCAAGAGCGTCTCTGGAATCGTTGACACCTATCCATGTTACTTTATTATCAGGTTTATAACGTGCATTTTCATATACTACAGCAACGGCACCTTTTTTTATAGCTTCCTTTATAAAATCATGACCATCAATGTTTTGCCCCGGAATTGCAACAAAAATAGAGTTTTCTTCTATTTCTGTCGAATTGAATTTAATATCCTTAAATTCCACATTAACAGAACCAGAGATTTCAAAATCATCCCTTAGGATTTCTGAAATTTTCATCTTGAAGTAACTACCTTTCTATCAACTTCCTTATTATTTATACTAACAATAAGTCCCTTCTCTTTTGCATCATCTCTTGGAACATTTAGATAAGCTAATGCTTCATCAGAAATAGCCTTAAAAACTGGCCCAGCCACAACTCCTCCATAATGAGCTCCCTTTGGATCGTGTATTACAACTATCAGAGCGATTCTGGGATTTTCGGCTGGGATAAAGCCTACAAAAGAACTAACATATTTATCTTTTGAGTATTTTCTTATTTTAGGGTCATATTTCTGCGCTGTTCCAGTCTTTCCTGCTACGTTGTTACCTTCAACTTTAGCTGTAGTAGCTGTACCACCTTCCTGTGTAACCTTTTTAAGAATTTCTCTCATAGTATAAGCCGTTTTCTCAGATAAGATTCTATCTCTTTGAATAACGGCTTTATATAAAATATTACCATCTGGAGAGCGTATTTCGGAAACAACGAATGGTTTTACAAGGTATCCACCGTTGGCAATAGCAGAATATGCTCGTAACATTTGAAGAGCCGTAACAGCTACTTCTTGACCTATGGGGATTGCTCCTATTGAAGTGCCAGACCATTTACTAACAGGCTTAACATGCCCCGATATTTCTCCTGGAAGATCTATCCCGGTCTTTTGTCCTATTCCAAATCGCCTAATATATTCATAAAGTTTTTCTCTTCCAAGCATCATAGCAACTTTTATCGTACCCACATTAGAAGACTTTTGAATGATTTCTTCAAAGGAAAGTACTCCATATTTATGAACATCTTTGATTCTTTTACCTCCTACTTCGATAAAACCAGGAGCACAATCTATTTTTGTACTCGTTTTAATAATATTCTCCTCTAATGCTCCAGAGGCAGTGACAATTTTAAAAGTAGAACCAGGTTCATATAAATCGGTTATTGATCTATTCCTTATAGAGGATACATTTTTTACTGTTTTTAGATCATTTGGATTGTATGTTGGCCTGTTTGCTAAGGCAAGAATCTCTCCTGTAAAGGGATCCATCATGATAACTGTTGCTGATGAAGCCTGCCACTTCTTCATTGCCTCATCAAGGTGTTTTTCAACAATATGTTGTAGACCTTCATCAAGCGTTACAAAAACATCATTACCTCTAATTTCCGAATAAACTCCATCTGATAATTTTTTGCCTTTCGCATCTCTTAAAACTACTTTAGAGGTTTTTTGTGCCTTAAGATAGTTATTATAATGTCTCTCTAAACCTTCTATGCCGTCCTCATCAATATTTACAAACCCTAACACATGAGAGGCAATTGGACCCTTTGGATAATACCTTACATGTTCAGTAACGAAACCTACACCTTGAATATTT
>CAZYLC010000003.1:58880-61547 GCA_964648755.1 uncultured Thermodesulfovibrio sp. | reverse complement strand
CCTTCATAGATTGTTTCTTTATCCATACACGCCCCCTTGAAAATATTTTTTTCGTATAAAAAGTTTATAATTTTTTTTATAATTTGTCAAGATATCTCTTGAAAAAGTATAATAAATAACTTATGAAACAATTAACTGTAGGAATAATAGGTGCAGGACCCGCAGGAATTGCAGCGGGCGTGGAGTGCAAAGCCAATGGAATTTTAAATATTGAAATATTTGAAAAGGGAACAAAGTACTGTTCAACTATAAGAAGACTTTATCCTGCTGGTAAAAGAGTAGATAAAGATTACAAAGGAGTTATAGCTACCTGTGAGGGCATTTGCTCCTTTGAAACAGAGACAAAGGAAGAGTTTCTTAAAAGAATAAAAAAATATATTAATGATTACTCTCTTAATATTGAATATGATATTGAAATTAACGGGCTTGAGAGAAAAGGTGACCTTTATATATTAAAGGCAGGAACCTTTCATGTAGCAGAAGCTAAAATGGTAATAATAGCCACTGGTGTCTTTGATAGGCCTAAAAAACCCTCCTATCCTATCCCCGAGGCTGTTAAGGATAGAGTATTTTTTGAACTCCCAAAAGAGCTTCCTGAAGGTGAAAAGATTCTTATAGTAGGTGGTGGAAATACAGCAGCCGAACTCGCCTGTTTATTGGCAGGCAAGTGCGATGTCTATCTTTCCTATAGAAGACCAAAATTTTTTAGGATAAATGAAGAAAATTTGAAAGAACTTGAAAAAAGAAAAGAAGATATTAATTTTTTTCTTGGTACAGAAATTAAAGCTTTAGAGGCTCACAATGGAAGTGTAAGAGTTCTATTTCATGACGGGCATAGTGATATTTTTTCAAAGATTTTTTACTGCCTTGGTGGAAGCACCCCAAAAAACTTTCTTGAGAAAATGGGCATTAGCTTTTCAGACAAAATACCAATGATTGATGAATTTGGTGAGAGTAATCTTGAAAGGGTTTTTTTAATAGGCGATATCGCGGTAAAAAGAGGTTCAATTATGTATGCCTTTAACTCTGCTCACAGAGCAGTAAAAAGAATACTTGAGAAATATCCTCAAATCAAACTTCTTTAACATCTTTTGAAGGGATGATAATTTTTATCTCAGTTCCTTTTCCAAATTCGCTGTCTATTTTTAAATCCCATCCATGAGCTATTACCATATGTTTTACTATGGCAAGCCCAAGACCTGTGCCACCAAGTTGTCTTGAACGTGCTCTGTCAACTCTATAAAATCTCTCTCCTATTCTGGGAATATGTTCTTTAGGAATCCCTATTCCCGTGTCTTTTACAGATAAGACAAAATCTCCATTTGCCATATTGAAACTTATCTTAACGCTGCCTTCTTCGGTAAACTTTATTGCGTTGTCAACGAGATTTATTAATATCTGCATTATTTTGTTTCGATCTGCATTAATAATTGCATTTTTGTTAATTTCTCTATCCAATTTTATTCCTTTCTTTTGAGCCCTTTCAATAAAAATCTCAAAAACAGACTGTACTAAATCCTCAATTGCAATATTTTTCTTTTCTATAACTATGTCTCCCGATTCAATACGTGATAAGGTAAGGAGGTCATCTATAAGTTCAGAAAGTCTATCTGCCTGTTTTTTTATGATTTCCACAAATTTTGATGCATTATCTCTATCATCAATTGCCCCATCAAGAAGAGTTTCTGCGTAACCCTTAATTGCTGTAACAGGGGTTTTAAGTTCATGGGATACGTTTGCTACAAAATCTCTTCTAATATTTTCAAGCTGTTTAATCTTTGTTATATCGTGAAGAAGGACAATTAAAAATTTAATTCCTCCCTCTTGTCCAAGCATGGGCATTGCTTTTGCAAAGATGGAAATTTCTCCCCAACTTTTTCTTATAGTAAGTTCTTCCCCAACTTCTTCCATACTGTTCATAGCAGAACGCAAGAGATTGAGTAAATCAAGATTCCTTATAACTTCTATAAAATGCTTGCCTTCGGGAGATTCGTCGGTTTTGATTAGTTGTTTAAAACTTTTATTGGCAAAAAGAATATTACCCCGGGGATCAAGAATTATAATTCCATCGGTAATTGACTTTAGAATTGCTTCAAAATTTTGAATATTAATTATTTTAGGATAGTCTTCTTCATAGCTCTCAGTTTTTAAAAATTCTTCCTTTTCGGTAAGACTTCTTATTTTACCAGCCATTATGAAAATAATAATGATTAAAAAAACAATAATTGCAATACAGATTTCCACATTATTCCTCTATATAGTAACCAACCCCTCTCATTGTTTTTATGTATTCTGGATTATCAGGGTCTTTTTCAATTTTCATCCTAAGCCTTCTTATGTGAACATCTACTGTTCTTGCATCTACATATATGTCCTGTCCCCATACAGCATCAAGTAGATGATCTCTGCTAAATATTTTATTAGGTCTTTCAGCAAGATAAAGAAGAAGCTTGAACTCTGTGGCAGACAGTCTCAGAGGTTCCCCTTTTACTGTTAACAAATATTTATCCTTATCAATGGTCAAATCACCGATTTTAATAATTTTTCCGGGAGTTTCCGTCTTTATTCTCCTTAAAACAGCTTTAACTCTTGCCATTAACTCCCTTGGACTGAAAGGCTTTGTAATATAATCATCTGCTCCCATTTCAAGTCCAATTATTCGGTCAA
>CAZYLC010000003.1:7501-58870 GCA_964648755.1 uncultured Thermodesulfovibrio sp. | reverse complement strand
ATTGCTGGATTACTCCTTACGAACTTACATATTTCCAGCCCTTGAACATAAGGAAGCATGAGATCAAGAATTAGTAGGTCATATATGTTATCTTTTAGTTTGTTTAAAGCTTCATTGCCATTAAGTGCGATGTCAACTTGAAAATTTTCCTTCTGCAATGTATAGGCAATCAAATCAGCTATTTCTTTTTCATCCTCAATAATAAGTATTCTTTTAGCCATTAATAACTCTTTTTAAATCATGTTCGCTTACTTCAAAGTTTATTTTCATCTTGCCAATGCTTTCGGGAATGACCATTCTTATCTTACCTTGAAGATTTTTTTTATCAAGAAGAACCGTGTTGATTATCTCCGAACTTTCAAGAATTGGTGGCATATCTACAGGTAGGCCATATTCTTTGAATATTTTTCTTATTCTTTCGAAGTCTTCTTTAGTAAGAAATCCGAGCATATGGGATAATTTTGCTTCATATACCATACCAATTGATATTGCTTCTCCATGTAAATAGGAGTAGTAACCTGTAAGGGTTTCTATTGAGTGTCCAACTGAATGTCCATAGTTTAATATTGCTCTTAGGGAACTTTCTCTTTCGTCCCTTGATACAACCTCTGATTTTATCTCACAGGATCTCTTGATTATTTTTATAAGGCTATTTTTATCCCGAGTTAAAATTTTATTTCTATTTTTTTCAAGAAATTCAAAAAACTCTACATCCCATATGACACCATACTTTATGACTTCCGCAAGTCCTGAGAGAAACTCTCTTTCATTGAGGCTATTAAGGGTATCCACATCTATCCAAACAAGAGAGGGTTGCCAGAAGGTTCCAATCATGTTTTTCCCAAGGCTATGATTAACAGCTGTTTTACCTCCCACAGAACTATCTACCTGAGCAAGAAGAGTTGTTGGTATTTGAATATAAGGAATACCTCTCATATATAAAGATGCCACAAAACCAGTAATATCACCTATAACACCTCCTCCTAAAGCAATAAGGCATGATTTTCTGTCAAAGCCCATTTCAAGTAATTTAGTAAGTATGTGATATGCCCAGAAGTAGTCTTTGTAGGTCTCACCATCAGGTATCAAGATTAGGGAGGCATCAAAAGATTCTTTTTTTAGAGCATTTAGAACTCTATGTCCATAGAGTTCTGCTACCGTTGGATTACTCACAAGGGCTATTTTCTTACCAATAGGGAATCTTAATAATCTCACACCTATGGAAGAAAGGTTATCACTGTCAATCAAGATTTCATAACTTCTCTCTCCCAATTCTACTCTAATTTTTTCCATTTGTTAACCTTTCATATTCTTTGATTACTCTTTCTGCAACCTCAGAAGCAGACAAACCCTCTGTGTCAATTATTATATCAGCCTTCTCGTAAAATGGTCTTCTCTCATTCATAAGTTCTTTAATTATATCCTGAGGATTATTCACTTGCAGAAGAGGCCTATCTTTGCACCCCTTTGTTCTCTCAAATATAGTATTAGGGGAGGCAGTGAGACAAAAGATTATTCCAGATTTCCTTAGATGATGCAAGTTTTTCTCTCTTAAAACCACACCTCCACCTGTTGATATTACTTGCCCTCTTTTTTTTGTTACCACCTTAACCATTTCAGTTTCAATGTCTCTAAATCTCTTCTCTCCAAATTTTTTAAAGATTTCTGATATTTTCATTCCGGTAGTTTTTTCAATTAATTCATCTATATCAAGAAAGATAAAATTTAATTTATTGGAGATGATTTTCCCTACAGTTGTCTTACCTGTTCCCATAAAGCCTGTGATAATAATATTTGGTTTTTTTTTCATATAATTAATTATAAACTATTGGATTGCCTAATAAAAACATACTAAAATCTTTTAATTATATTGTTAGATGAATTGCTTTAAAATACAAAATTAGAGATTGATATAATTATAAAGTGCGAGTTGGTAGAATTTTAAATAGATTTTTTCTTTTAATAATTACTTTATTGTTGATTTTTAGCACCGCTGTTTGTGCTAAAAAGGACGAAAATTTCTATAGAGTTACAGAAATCCACGATGGTGATACTGTCACAATAGTGAAAGATTCTTTTTTAGGAATTTTTGTAAAAACAGAAAAAGTGCGTTTAATTGGAATTGACGCTCCTGAACTGGCACAGGAACCATGGGGAAGAAGAGCAAAAAATTATTTAAAAAAACTTATAAGGGAGAGCGATTGGCAGGTCAAGGTCGAGCTTGATGTTCAACAAAGAGATAGGTATGGAAGAATTCTTGCTTATCTATGGGACAACAAGGGGAACATGATTAACTATTTGTTGATAAGAAACGGTTATGCGATGGTTTATACAATCCCGCCTAATGTGAAATATGCAGATTTATTTGTTGAGGCTCAGCGACTCGCGAGAGAGGAGAAAAAAGGCATTTGGGGGAAAGATGGACTCACAGAGAAGCCCTCAGATTGGAGGAAAGAACATCCAAGAACTAAATTATAACTCTTTGTCTTTTGAGGTAATTTTTTACTTCTTCTCCCTCACTCTCAAATCCTCTCTTACCCATTGCGCCATAGGTAAGTCTTTTCCCGAGTTCTACGCCAGGCTGATTAAAAGGATTTATACCATATAGCATTCCTGCCATAGCAGTTGTTGTTTGAAGAAATTGGAAAGTCTGTCCAATTGTATAGGGGTTAATTTTAGGAACTATAATTTTCATGTTAGGCTTTTTATTAAGCCATAGAGCCATTTCCGTAGCAAGTTGTTCAGTATGCATTAATTCCTCAAGAGTATGTCCTCCTAAGAATCTCAATCCTTCAATATCGTGAAATTCCTCGGGAATTTCTTCCTGAAAATTATGCCGTTCAACAGAGAGGAAAAGGATTACTTTATCTTCAGGTCCTTCCATCCATAGTTGAAGTTGAGAGTGCTGATCAGTTGTTCCTAAGGAAGGATAAGGAGTTGTGCCTTTGCCATCTTTACCTAAACTTTCGGCCCACAATTGACAGAACCATTCAGAAAGACTTTTGAGTCTATCTGCATAGGGAATAAATACCACTATTTTTTTACCCTTAAGAGTATCCATTAAATATAAAATGGATGCAAGAACAGCCATAGGATTTTCATTGATATTTTCTCTAAAAGCCTTCTCTGATATTTCCTTTGCTCCTTCGAGAAGAGTTTCACTGTTTAATCCTATTGCCTCAGCTAAAAGGAGTCCTACAGGAGACAATACAGAGTATCTACCTCCCACATTTCTTGGAATTTCTAAGGTAGGAATTTCATATTCTTCTGCCAATTTTCTTAAATTACCCTTTTCAGGGTCTGTAGTGAAAACGAAATGTTCATTCACATCAAGTTTTTTGTCTCTAATCATTCGCCATAAAATTAAAAATGACGCAAGAGTCTCTGAAGTGCTACCCGATTTGGAAATTACATTTATAAGAGTCCTTTTTAAATCTACAATCTCTATAATGTGTTTTAATGTAGTAGGGTCTACATTGTCATATATAAATACTTTTGGTTTTTTAGTTAAATTATGGAAAGGGCTAAGAGCTTCTAAAATAACCTTTGGTCCCAGAGCACTACCTCCAATTCCAAGTATAATAAAATATTCATAATCCTTCACTTTTCCCCCTATTTCCTTAACCTTTTTTAAATCTTGATAAGGAAGATTTAGGAATTCGAGTTCGCTGTATTTTTTCCCCTTTAGAAGGGTAAGGGCTTTTGTAGCACTCTCTTCAATTTCATAGAAATTAAGACCTTTAATTCCTATCACTTCATTCAAAACATTAGAAAGGTCAAGCTTTATCACTTTTACCTCCTTTTTTTGAAAAATAGGCTACCAAGAAAACTATAAGAACAGATAGAAGAATAATAATAGCAAGAACCTTTGTTATCTTAAAAGCCATAATTACAAGAAGTGCGAGAGCCAAAAGAAGATAGAGTTGCCAGCTCAAATATAGCCTCCTTTTTAATTTTTCCTTTCGCTCTGGCTTTCAGAAGAAGCATCTTCTCCTTTCTGCTTCTTTATAAAAACATATGCTTCCTTTGCAGAGACTATTAAAATCGCGATGAAACCAATCAGCAAGCCTTTAATGTTGAAAAGTCCTTTTATGGCTATGAACCAAAGGAACAGAAATATGGCACCCAGTTTTAAATAACTGAGACCGATAACAGTAAGTTGAAACATGGGCTTGCCAAAAAATTTTTTTACAGCCCAAGCAAGCTCTCTTAAGCTTAACCAGCTTATAAAGCCACCAAGAATTACATTAAATGCTACAATTTCATCTTGCCACATTAGATAGCTCGCTACGGTAAGTAAAGGAACAAAAATAATTGTCTGCCTATTTATTCTCCTGATTACTTCCTTGTCCATCTGCCCTGTTCACCTTCCTTATAAATCGAAAAATTTCTTTTACTCCGGCGGCAAAGCCAGCCATAAGAAAAATTATAGAAAAAAGAGGAAATGTGCCTATAAATTTATCTATTAAATAACCCATTATAACCCCAATAACAACACAAAGAACAAAGTTTATTCCAAGTGCTGATGCTTCAAGAATTACTTTGAATATAGATTTTTTAGTTTCTTCCTCGCTCAACCAGTTCCCTCACACTCTGATAATACAAACTCCTTTAATGAAGTTGCAACTTCTTTATAAAAGTCAGTTCTTGCTTTCTCATATAGATTATCACAGAACATAGGAATCCATTCGCAGATTCTTTTAAGGAATTCTATCTGTAAGTCTATGTGATTTTGTTCTACAAGATAGCTCATAAAGAGAAGTTCCATAGATATATGGTCTGATGGTAGATCAAATTCTTCATCAATGGCTACACCTGCATTCCAGTAGAAATGTTGAACATGAAGGAGACTGAAATCAATAGGGATATCCTTATATAGGAGCTCTCTATAATAACCTTCATAATGGGGCACCTGTCCCTCATTGAATAGATAAATATAATCCTCACATATCTCTTCATAGCTATCATTTATGGAAATTCCTGCAAAATTCTCGAATTCCTCAATAAGCTCAAACTCTGGAATATTCATAAAAAGATATGCAAAAAGCCTATAAGCTTCAGCTCTTTCCTGTTGTCCTAAGGGATCTAAAAAGTTCATACTTCCTTAAATGTTTTGTAAGCAGCTTGAATAGTCTTTTCTATATCTTTCTCACTATGACTAAGGGAGATAAAACCTGCTTCAAATTGAGATGGTGCTATATAGATTCCTCTTTTGAGCATTCCCCAGAAGAATTTTTTGAATTTTTCTGTATCGGAAGTTTTTGCTGTTTTTGCGTCAAAAACTTCAGTTTCAGTAAAGTAAGTGCAAAACATAGTTCCTGCTCTGTAAAATTTAACCTTTATCCCAGATTTTTCAGAGGCTTCTTTAAGTCCATATTCCAATTGGGACATAATTTTTTCAAGTTTTTTATATGTAGAGGATTTCTTAAGAATTTTTAATGTTTCAATTCCTGCTGTCATTGCAAGAGGATTACCCGAGAGTGTGCCTGCCTGATAGACTCCTCCTTCAGGGGCAACCATTTGCATTATTTCCTTTTTCCCTCCGTAAGCACCAACAGGCAGCCCTCCGCCTATTACTTTGCCAAGACAAGTAAGATCAGGGGTTATTCCGTAGTAAGCTTGAGCACCACCAAAGGAGACTCGGAAACCGGTCATAACCTCATCAAAAATTAGAACTATACCAAATTTTTCAGTTTCCTCTCTCAAGGAAAGTAAAAATTCCTCCTTTGGTAATATGCAACCCATATTACCAACAACAGGCTCAAGAATTACACAAGCTATATCCTTCCAGTTTTCTTTTATGGTAGTTTTGAATGCTTCTGTGTCATTGAAGGGGAGAACTATTGTTTCAGCTACATAAGGAATAGGGACTCCAAGACTATCAGGAATTCCTAATGTAGCACCCCCTGAACCAGCAGAGACGAGGAGTCCATCTACATGACCGTGATAGCATCCCTCAAATTTTATAACTTTCGAGCGTTTTGTGAAACCTCTTGCTACCCTGATGGCAGACATGGTAGCTTCAGTCCCTGAATTTACCATTCGAATCTTTTCTATAGAGGGAAAAGCTTTTTTTACAAGTTCAGCGAGCTCTATTTCAAGCTTTGTTGGTGCACCATAGCTTGTACCTTTTTCTATAGCTTTCTGAATAGCCTTAACTACTGATGGATAAGCATGCCCTAATATAAGGGGACCCCAAGATAAGACGTAATCTATGTATTGATTTCCATCTACATCATATAGCTTAGAACCTTTAGCTTTTGCAATAAATAGAGGATTACCTCCCACTGCCTTGAATGCTCTTACAGGGCTATTGACTCCACCGGGCATAAGATTTATTGCTTTTTTATAGAGTTTTTGAGACTTCTTTGTTTTCATCCTATCCTCCTAAAAAGAGACGTTAATCACCTATTTATATTTCAAATTTAATAAAAATAACAGAAAAATAAATAAAATCGCAAATTATGGGAAATTGCCTTTTTTAAAGGAATTCTATAAAATAAATTAATGAATTTAACAATTGAAAAGTTTACTGAACTTTCAAAGAAATATAAAGTCATCCCCCTTTACAAAGAGTTTTTGGCTGATCTTGATACACCAGTTGGAGCGTACTTAAAACTTAATAGGAAGCCTTCCTTTCTTCTTGAAAGTGTGGTAGGTGGAGAAAAATGGGGTAGGTATTCCTTTATAGGAATTGATCCTCAAATTACTATTAAATTTAATAAAGATACTGTAATGATAAAGAAAAATTTGCAGAAAGAGTCTTATAAAAATATAAATCCCCTCTTGTTTTTAAGAGAATATTTTAAAAATTTTCATGCCTATATTGACCCTGAACTTCCAAGATTTTTCGGAGGAATGGTTGGTTACATATCCTATGACATAGTAAAAGTATATGAAAAGGTCCCGGAACTTGGCAAGAAATCTTTGGATATTCCAGAGATTTTTCTCATGATTCCTGAAGTTTTACTTATTTTTGATAGTTTAAAACAATCTGTAAGAATTATAGTCAACGCTTTTACAGATGGAGATAGTAAAAAAGTTTATGAAAAGGCAAAACAAAAAATAGATGCAATAATTCAAACCCTTAAATATGATAAAGATGAGAGTTTTAGAAGTTATTTTTTTAATCCTTTACATCAGGAGAGTTATTTAGATTCATCATTTAGGTCAAATTTTACAAAAAAGGGCTTCCTCAGGGCTGTTGAGAAAGCAAGAGAATATGTTTTGTCTGGTGATGTAGTACAAGTGGTAATTTCTCAAAGATTTGAAGCTAAAAGGAGTTGTCATCCCTTTGATATTTATAGAGCTTTAAGAATAATTAATCCTTCACCCTATATGTTTTATATTGATACAGAGGATATACAGCTTATTGGTTCCTCCCCTGAGATACTTGTAAGGTTGGAAGATGAAAAAATTACTTTAAGACCAATTGCTGGGACACGAAGAAGAGGAAAAACCGAGGAAGAGGACATAGCTCTTGAAAAAGAACTTCTAACAGATGAGAAGGAAAGAGCAGAACACATAATGCTTGTTGATCTTGGCAGAAATGATGTGGGCAGAGTAGCAGAGATAGGTTCAGTGAATGTTACGGAATTGATGACAGTGGAAAGATACAGTCATGTAATGCACATTGTAAGTAACGTAGAGGGTAGAATTAAAAAAGGTTGTGACATGTTTGATGTTTTTATGTCATGCTTCCCTGCTGGTACTGTTACAGGAGCACCTAAGGTAAGAGCTATGCAGATTATTGAAGAACTTGAACCCTCGCTAAGAGGTCCATATGCTGGAGCTGTTGGTTATTTTGGCTTTAGCAATAATATGGATATGTGTATCGGAATAAGGATGCTTTTAGTAAAGAAAGAAAAAGTCTTTGTTCAGGCAGGTGCTGGAGTGGTAGCTGATTCAATTCCGGAAAATGAGTATAATGAAACAGTTAATAAGGCAATGGCAATGTTAAAATCAGTTAATTTTTTAAAGATTGAGGGATAAAGTGATATTGATAATAGATAACTACGATTCTTTTACATATAATCTCTATCAATATATAGGAGAAATTATTCCAGATGTTAGAGTTCATAGAAACGATACGATAACTTTAAAGGAAATTGAAGAGATGTCTCCTGAAAAGATTATAATATCACCTGGCCCCTGCTCTCCTAGGGAGGCTGGTATTTCAGTAGATGTGATAAAGTATTTCGCAGGTAAAATTCCAATACTCGGTGTTTGTCTCGGTCATCAGGCAATCGGTGCAGCTTTTGGAGGCAGGATAATTCGTTCTCCAGAAATAATGCATGGAAAAACTTCCTTAATATATCATGATGATAAAACTATTTTTAGAGGAATTCCGAACCCCTTTGAAGCAACAAGGTATCATTCGCTTATTATAGAAAAAGAGAGTCTTCCCAGCTGTCTTACTGTATCTGCCTGGACTTCGAAAGGTTTAATTATGGGTGTAAGGCATAAAGAATATTTGATTGAAGGAGTCCAGTTTCACCCTGAGAGTATATTAACAAAGATAGGTAAAGATTTACTTAGGAATTTTTTAAAGTTATGATTACAGAAGCAATTCAACAGCTATCTAAAAAGAAAAATCTATCCTCTGAAGCCATTGAAAAAAGTTTTATCGAAATAATAGAGGGAGAAGCTTCAGATGTTCAGATTGCGGCATTTCTTATGGGTCTATCCATGAAAGGAGAAACAGAAGAAGAAATTTTAGCAACAGTTAAGGTTTTTAGAGATTATGCAATAAAAATAAAATGTCCTCCTGGTACATTGGATATCGTAGGCACAGGCGGTGATATGGCTGGTACTTTTAATGTTTCTACGGCAACGAGTTTTGTTGTAGCCGGTGCCGGAGTTCCGGTAGCAAAGCATGGAAATCGTTCAGCTTCAAGTCAATGTGGAAGTATAGATGTTTTAGAGGAACTTGGGGTTAAAGTGGATATGACTCCACATATAGCTGAGAGATGTCTTTTTGATTGTGGACTAACTGTCCTTTTTGCTCCGATTTATCATCCTGCAATGAAAAGGGTTGTTCCTGTAAGAAAAGAATTAAAAATTAGAACAATTTTTAATATTTTAGGTCCCATGCTTAATCCAGCACTTGTTAAAAGACAACTTATAGGGGTGTTTTCAAAGGAATATATGGAGATAATTGCAAAGGTGTTATCTAATCTCGGCTCTGAAGATGTAGCTATTGTTCATAGTGATGAAGGTTTAGATGAGATATCGATAGGAGATAAAACGTATTTATTAAGATATAAAGATGGGAAATTTTATGATATGATCATATCTCCAGAGATTTTTGGATTGGAAAAAGCAAGTATTGATAAAATAAAAGGTGGAGACAAAAAGAAAAATGCAGAAATCATTCTCTCCCTTTTAAAAGGCAAAAAGGATGTGGTTAGAGATATGGTATTAATGAACGCTGCTGTTGCCCTTGTTATTGCTGGGAAAACAGAGGATTTTAGAGAGGGATTTGAAATGGCTAAAGAGAGTATTGACAACGGAAAAGCTTACAATAAATTGTTGGAATTAATAAGACTATCAAAAACAAATTAATTATGGCAGAGTTAGGAAAAATTCAGAGATTAAACATCGAAGAATTTAAGGGAAAAAGAAGACTTTTTTGTATTCCAAATGTTTTTGTTCCTGATGAGCAAGATGAAGTTTTAAGAAATCTTGTAGAGAAGTATTGGCAGGGGGCAATTTCCCACATTGAAAAGCTTGAAAAATTAGGTTTTGTTACTAAAATTTTTGTTGAAACAATTTTTATTGAAGGACAAGAAGCTGTTGATGTTATTAGAGAAACTAATCCATACCTTTACATATTAATAGAAAGAAAAACAACAGAAGGAGCTGTTGTTTTAGGAATAGAAAATCCAGAAACTTTTGGAGCTTTCATAGATTGGGGGAATTGTCTGCGAGTTGTAAAAACCACAACAGTTATGGAACAAATATCTAATTTTTTTAATGAAATATCTCAGAGAAGAATTTTGGAAATTTCAACAAAAATAAACGATTCTCTCAAGGAAGGAGAATCTGCAATCCTTATTCTAAGAGATCAGGATAGGTTAAAGCTTTCTTTACCTAGTGACATAGAGCTTTTCCTTGTAATTCCTTCAGTTTATGATGATATTTTAAGGTATGTAAGAGATAACTATTTAAAGTTTTAATTATAAATTGTTCAATTAAATATCAATTAACTTTGAAAAATATTTAAAAATCGTTTAAAATTCTATATCGGGAGTGTATGGGGTTCTGGTGTCCCCCCTGGACTTCAAATCCAGTGTTGCCTGTGAGGAGCAGGCATGGTGGGTTCGATTCCCACACGCTCCCGCCATAAAAAATGGAGGTTCTATGATGATCACCTATTATTCTTTTGGTAAGGTAATAATAAACAAAAAAGAATACACAGCAGATCTAATTGTCTTTCCTGACAGTATTTTGCCATCTTGGTGGAGAAAGGAGGGTCATGGATTATGCATGGAAGACCTCGGAGAAGTATTAAAAAAAGACATCAATTATCTTGTGGTTGGCACAGGAGCCTATGGAAGGATGAAGGTATCTGAAAGTCTTATAGCAGAGCTAAAGACTAAAGGAATAGAAACGTATGTAATGGAGACAGATAAAGCTATTTCTTTATTTAATCAATTACTTGATGAAGGTAAAAAGGTAGCAGGAGCCTTTCATTTAACTTGCTAAGTAAAAAGGAGACTATCATGAGTGAAGAAAAAAAACCAGATCCAATGAGAGTAGCAATCGTTAGGATGTTACCAAGAGAAATTAAAGAAAAACTAACAATTGAAGAGATGAATGCTCTACTATACGATGAAGTCTTACCCGATTCCCTAATGGAAAAACTAAAAGATTACTTAGCAGATTTTGATAATCCGACGGAATAGAAAATTTTAAAAAGGAGTTTGTTCATGCTGCCTGACCCCTCTTTACATCCAGACTGGCTAATTGCACAGGAAGCTGAAAAATCAATGAAATCAATATATCAGCTTGCCGAAGAATCTGGGATTAAGGAAGATGAGATAATCCCCTATGGAAAATATATCGCAAAGGTTGATTACAAGAAAATCTACGAGAGAGTAAAAGAGAATCCCCAAGGCAAATACATTGTAGTTACAGCAATTACTCCAACTCCCTTTGGAGAAGGTAAATCCACTACAACTCTTGGAGTTGTTCAAGGTTTAGCAAAAAGAGGAAAAAGAGTAAGTTGTGCAATCAGACAACCTTCAGCAGGTCCATTAATGAATGTTAAAGGTACGGCTGCTGGTGGCGGACTCGCCCAATGCATTCCTAGAACAGAATTCTCATTAGGATTTACAGGGGATATAAATGCTATAATGAATGCCCACAATCTTGCAATGGTTGCTTTAACATCAAGAATCCTTCATGAATCAAATTATTCTGATGAGATTTTATTAAAAAAAGGTCTCAAAAGGTTTGATATAGATCCCAAAAGTGTTCAAATTGGTTGGGTTATGGATTTTTGCGCTCAAGCTTTAAGAAAAATAGTTATTGGATTAGGTAGTAAAAAGGATGGAATAACAATGGAATCTCGTTTTGATATAGCTACATCTTCTGAAGTTATGGCTATTTTAAGTTTAATAAAGGATGTTAAGGAATTAAGAGATAGAATAGGTAGAATCATAGTTGCTTATTCTAAGAAAGGATCCCCAATTACAACAGAGGATTTAGAAGTAGCAGGAGCAATGGCAGCTTTGGTAATTCCTACTGTCAATCCTAATTTAATTCAGACTATTGAAGGACAACCAGTTTTTGTTCATGCTGCACCATTTGCTAATATTGCCATTGGTCAGTCTTCAATTATTGCAGATAGAATAGGCTTGAAACTTTTTGATTATCATGTTACAGAAAGCGGTTTTGGAGCAGACATAGGATTTGAAAAGTTTTGGAATATAAAATGTCGACATTCTGGGCTTAAACCAGATATGGCAATAATTGTAGCTACCCTAAGAGCTTTAAAATATCATGGAGCTGACGAATCGGCACCTAAGATTATAACTGGTAACTCTTTACCGAAGGAGTACTATCTTAAAAACTATAAATGGCTTGAAAAGGGGATGGAAAATCTTTTTCATCATGTGGAAATAGTGAAAAAATCTGGCATAATTCCCTTAGTTTGTATAAATAAATTTAAACAGGACAGTGTTGAAGAATTAGAGTTTGTAAGAAAATTATGTGAAGAGAGAGGCATTTTGGTTGCTATTTCAGAACATTGGAGTAAAGGTGGAGAAGGCGCTGTAGATTTAGCTGATAAAGTTATAGAAGCAAGTAAGATTAAATCAAAATTTAAGTTTCTATATGACCTTGAACTTCCTCACATATCGAGAATTGAATTAGTTGCAAGAACGGTTTATGGTGCAGACTCTGTTGAATTTTCACCTGTTGCGCTTGAGAAGCTTAATGAAATTAACTCTAAGCGGAAATTTTCTGATTTTTCAATTTGCATTGCTAAGACACATCTAAGTTTATCTGATAATCCCAATTTAAGGGGTGTTCCAAAAGGATGGCAACTTTATGTTCGAGACTTATTAATTTTTAATGGTGCAAAACTTATTGTGCCTGTAGCTGGGGAGATCAGTTTGATGCCTGGAACTGCCTCAAATCCTAATTTTAGAAATATTGATATAGATTTGGAAACCTTTAAAGTCAAGGGAATTTAAAAAGATATTGACAAATTTGTGTTTTTTTTCATAATTTATTAAACCAAATTTAAAAGGGAGGAAAATATGCCTAAAAAGATAGAGGCTGAAAGAAAAATTCTTTCTATATCTCTTTATAGAAAGTTTCTGATTATTTTTAATGCCACCATACTTGCCTCTACCTTGATTTTATTAGCAGGTTTAATAATTACAGGATATAACATTTATGGTGAGGAATTTATCACAAAAAGAATGGGTATAGTTAACACAATAATAAAATTTGCTCCTACACTTATAATTTTTGCAATAGCCCTAATTGGTTTATCTACTGCCAATGTTTTTTGGTTCAGAAAACAGGTTATATCGCCTATTTCAACAATTGAAGAAGCTATAGATGCTATTAAACATGGAAATTTTGATAGAAGAATAGAATTAAAGACGGGTGATGAATTTCAGAAGATCGCAGAGGCTTTTAATCAGATGATGGATAAACTGTCAAATTTAATCCAAACAGAGGAAGAAAAAAAGGAAATGCAAAACAATATTATAAAATTCTTACAGATTATGACGTCAGCCTCTGAAGGTGATCTTACAAAAAGAGCAGAGGTTACACCTGATGTTTTTGGTTCTTTAGCAGATGCCTTTAATCTTATGACAGATGGCTTAAGTCAACTTGTAATAGAAGTTCAATCTTCTGCTGGTGAGGTAGGAGAAAAAACAATTATTATTAATGAAATCATAAATAAATTGAAAGAAGGTGCTACGATACAGAAAAAGGAAATTGAAAAGATAGCATCTATGATTGCAGAGTCTTCTGAAATTGCCACATCCACCTCAGACAAAACAATGGTTGCTACCGATGTTTCGGAAGAAGCATTAAATGCGATAAATAAGGGTAATGAGATTATTACTGAAACTATGAGCAGTATACAACTTATCAGAGCAGCTGTTCAGGTCATCAATAGAAGAATGAAATTACTTTCTGAAAAACTAATGGAGATCGGAACCATATCAACAATTATTAGTGAGATAGCTAATAGAACAAATTTACTTGCACTCAATGCATCTTTAGAAGCAGCAAGAGCAGGTGAGGAAGGTAAAGGATTTATAGTTATTGCTGAGGAGATAAGATCTCTATCTGATAAAACAGCAAAATCATCAAAAAATATCGCTGAAATTCTAACTTCTATTCAAGAGGAAGCAAGCTTAGTAACTAAGCATCTTGAGGAGGAAACTAATTATGTTGAGGTGGGAACAAAAATGGTTAGTGAAACAACTTCTATTTTTGAACAGATAGATGCAGTAATCAAGAAAATAGGAGATATCATTGTTGAGATCAATGAATTTGCTAAAAAACAAAAGGAAATAACCTTTGATGAAGTTGGCTCTATAAATGAGGTAAAAGAAGTCACGGATAACGTAACAAAAATAACAGATGAACTTACTAATGTCTCTCAATCTCTTTCAAAAACTTCTAATGAACTTGTTGAAATAACAGGAAGATTTAAGGTTTAGAATAGTTGATTTTTGATAATATTGAAATTGTTTAATAATTTTGTTATTGTTTTTTCGTCAAAGGGTTTTACCAAAAATCCGTCTGCACCTAAATTTATAGCTTTTTCCTGATGCTTTTTAGTCCCCCTTGAAGTTAGAACAATAATTGGCAAATCTTTAAACCTAACATCTTTTCTTAGCCTACTTATTAATTCATAACCGTGCATAACTGGCATTTCAAGATCTGTAATGAGTATATCCAAATTTTTATCTTCAAGAATACTTAATGCTTCCAAACCATCTTTGGCAGTATAAACTTTTAAATTTTTTGCTTCCAATAAAGTCTGCAGAGATTTTCTTACACTTATTGAATCATCAACTACAAGTACTCGTCCTAAATATGAGGTGCTTTCTAAGGTAAGAGGAATAGGTAGAGTGAAGATAAATTCTTCTTCGAATATTTTTATGGGGTCGATAACAAATCTTGGTGTACCTTGTGCTGATAAAACATATCCTAAATATTGGTTTAATCCCTCTAAAAACTTTCCGAGAGAATAAATCGCAGCTTCCTCTTGTCCTAAAATTTCATCTACTAAGAGGGCTTTCCTAATACCTGAGAAATTAAAAATTATTATATAACCTTTTTCCGAGGGTCTTCCATTGGATGAAAAATATAATTCAGAGAAAATCTTAACAGGAATAAATCTATTTTTATGATTTATTAGCCTTTCATTTTTAACATCTGGAAAATCATCAATAGTTAAAATTTCTTCTATATAGTTTATCGGGACTGCAAATTCTAAGTCTGAAGACCTAAAAATTAAAAGATTTGTGATACTTAAAGATTGAGGTATTTTTATTGTAAAGGTTGTTTGTTTTTGAGCCTCAGAGAAGACTTCAATAGTTCCTTTAAGTTTTGTAATAGCTGTTTTAACTATATTAAGTCCCATACCTCTTCCACTCTGAAAATCTACATCTTCGGAAGTTGAGAATCCAGGTACGAATATATAGGATAAAATTTCTTCATCCCTCATGTAATGTATTTGTTCTTGATTTAGTAGTCCCTTGTTTATTGCTCTCTCTTTAACTTTTTCAATGTCTATTCCTTGTCCGTCATCTGTAATTGCTATTACTACATATTTCCCTTCTTTTTTTACATGGAGTTTGATATTACCCTCTTCTGATTTGCTAGAAGCTATTCTTTGTTCAGGAGTTTCTATACCGTGGTCAATGGCATTTCTTAATATGTGTATTAAAGGTTCATATAGTAAATCGAAGACGGGTTTATCTATTTTTATATCTCCACCTTTGATTTCAATATTTATATGTTTACCTAAGTTATTAGCTATATACTTTATAGCTTCTGAGATATTATTCAATAATCTCCCTATGGGTAACATTCTTATAGACAATAAATTATCTTTTAAGTTTATGATTTCTTTACCTAAGTTTTTAAAATTTGAAGATATATTTTCAGAGAATGAAATTAGTTCATTTAACCCTTCATTAATGTCATTAGTTATTTCAGCTATTTTTCTTGTGAATATATGGTATTCATCATATTTGTCAAATTCTAAATCACTAAAGTCAGTAAAAAAAGTATCAAGAACTTTAGATTTATCACTTAGAGGAGCAAGCCAGTATCTATCTGAGAAAGATATTATCTCACTAAATAGTTTTTTACCGCTTTTTAAAATCTCTTCGACTAAAAACTTAAGTTCTTTTTCTCTATCGTAGATTATATTTCTTTGGACTATAATTTCCCCCAATATATCAAGAATGTTATCAATTACACTTAGATCAACTCTTACAGAATTAATTATAGGAAGAGCTGCATAGGGTTCTTGAGCTTCTTCCTCCATTTGGAAAATAACTTTCTTACTAATTATTTCATCAATTAAATTTATAATATTGCTATCTAACTCAGCTTTTTCTTCATTATGCTGAGAGATCTCATTTATTAAACTGATTATTGAGTTAACAACTCTTCTGATAATATTAAGAAGGGAGATATCTTGTTGGATTTCCTTGTTAATTATAGCTTCAAAAAGATCCTCTAACTTATGAGCTAATGTAGCTATTTTATTAAATTTTACGATGGAGGCAGAACCTTTCAGGGTATGAGTTGCCCTGTATAGAGCTTCCAATGTTTCTTGACTGAAACCTTTATTTTCTAAATCTTCTAACCCTTCGATTAATGTATTGATATAATCTTCTGATTCTAAGAGGAAATATTTTATCAGTTCAGTCTGATCTATCATCCTTATGATAGGTTTTCATTCTTTTTATTTGAAGAAGGTTGTTTAATTTTTAATTCTTCATAGAGTTTTCTGGGATCAAGATAGTCGTCCACAACAATCTCTTTATCAAAACTTACAAAGAACGGAGTAATATCCGAAAGTATCCCTATTTTTTCTCCCTCCACATCTAATACTAAGAGTTTGTTTTCCGAATAATTTATTCTTTCAATATTATATACCTTCGCAAGATCAATAGCAGGGACAATTTTTCCTCTAACTGGTAAAGCACCAACAATGTAATCAGGTGACCCTGGAATGGGGAATATTTTTGTTATATCGAGTATTTGCAAAACACACTCTTTGGGTATAAGAAACTCTCTTTCTCCTATACCAAATACGCAAAAATGTTTTTCTTCTCTTATTTCTTCAGACATTTTTTAACCACCGCTAATAAATCAATAGGTTCAAAGGGTTTAGTTATGTATTCATCGGCACCTTGCATCTTTCCCCAAAATTTATCAGCATCCTCTTTTTTTGATGTAATTAGAACAACTGGTATATGCTTTGTTCTTTCATTTTTTTTAATCTCTCTACAAAGTTGAAAGCCATTTTTTTTAGGCATAACTACATCGAGCAAAATTAAATCAAAATTATTAGCATTAATTAAATTTTCAGCTTCCTCACCATCTTTAGCAAAAAAAAGTTCATATCCTTTATCTTCTAAGATGGACTCAATATATTTAGAATCTGTAATAGAGTCCTCCGCAATTAGTATTTTTGCCATTTAATAACTCTCCATTTCAAAAATAACAAAATCATATAAAAAATGCAATTACTTTTTTTAATTTAATTATTATAGTTTTTAGACTTTTGTTTAGTCAACATTAAATAAAAAGCTTTTTTGTTTTAAAAAACATCTTTGATATCGTAACGAGGTAGAGTATCCAAATAGGTGTCAGATTTCTCCCTTTCTTCAAGAACGAAACTATCAATTTTAGTTTTCAAGAGAATAGCAAGACTCTGCGATGTTAATTCCTTTATTTCTTCTGCTGTGAAATCCTTTAAAAATTTATTGCCAAATTTTGATTTTAAAGAACTTGCAATTCCATAAACAATTTTACCTTCAATTAAAAGGAATTCAAATATAGCATCATATCCCAAAAATGTTAAGAATCCGGTTAATTTCGACCTACTTATAAAATCCATTAATTCTTCAACATTGTATGTAGATGTTTTGCCACCTAAAATTATCTTATCTTCTTTGATATTTCCAAATTTTTTAAAATTAATTTCTATTGAGTATTTAATTAACTCGCTTATTTTATCGTAAAACTCATTAAGTTTATCTTCGATTATTTTCCCTATTATTTCTATTTTAGATTCAGGCACTTCTTCTTTAAAGAGATGTATTTCTTGAGATGGAGTTTTTTCTATTATCGCTGGAATTTCTTCGGCTTCTTCTGATATTTTTACTTCCTCCATCTTCTCTTCAAAATCAATTACTTCTTCAGGAATATAAGTTATCTCCTCTGTTTTTTCTTCTATTAAAGGTTTTTCATATGATTCTGTTTCCTCTGGTATTAATGATTGTACCTCATCCTGAATCTCTAGAGGGCCTATTTCTTTTTCGAAAGTTTCTTCATAATTTTCTACTGGAGCTTCTTCATTTTCCTCTAAAAATGGAAATTCGATGGTTTCTCTCTCTGGAATTTCTGGGGTGATTTCTTCTTTAGGAAAGATATCAATTTTTTCTAAAGGCTTTTCAGGGAGAAATGACTCTTCTTCAGGAATTAACTTTAATTCAGGTTCGAATATTTCTGTTATTTTCTCTTCGGTAGGTTGTTCAAAATCAATTTTTTCTGCAATAGGAATTTGAATTTCTTCTTTCTTCTCTTCAGGTAGAAATTTCCCTAACATAACTTCAACTTTTTCAACTAAATCTTCAGATTTGAAAGGTTTTATAAAATAGTCTTGAACTCCGTATTTTTCTATAAAGGCTTGCCCAACAGCCTCTCCTTTTCCCGTTACTAAGAGAATTGGAATTTCTTTCATTTTTTTGTTTTCTTTTAGCAAAAGACAAAATTGTGACCCTGTCATTTTGGGCATTATAAAGTCAACTAATATTAGATCGGGCATTTCTCTTTCAGCAATTTTTAGCCCGTCTTCTCCATTGTCAGCAGTAAAAACCTCATAACCAGCTTCTTGTAAAGAAACTTCCGCAAGTTTTCTTACAAGGGGGCTGTCATCAATTACTAAAATTTTACCTTTTGACATTTTTTACTCCTATTCAAGAAGTTTTTTCATTGTTATACGCATTCTTTCTATTGATTTTGCAAGTACTGCAATTTCTCCTTTAGCGTTTTGAATTTGAACTTTTTCTGAAGTTTTACCCATAGAAATATTATCTGCTGCATTAGTTAGGGCAATTATAGGATTAATTACATATTTATGCATGCCATAACCTATTAAGAGGGAAATCAAAATTAATATTATAGTATAGGATAGAATGTTAACACCTAGAATTTTGAATATTGTAAAACTTGAGAGTATTCTTGCCTTAGTAATATATATATATCCTAATATTTTACCCGTTTGATCTTGGATTGGCACATAAATAACAAAATAATCCTGCTCATCTGTGGATATTTTATCTAAATAGTATTTATCTTTAACTTGTGTGATTTTATTAATTGATTCTTCAGAAATAAATTGTTTTGGTTCTTTTCCTGTAAAATAAACTGAAAACCATTGTCCAATGGTATTTTTTGATGTTTTTTGATCAAGCTCTTCAGAAAATAGATCTTTTTTAGTTATAAATCCTGTTTCTCCATTAATCGCCTTTTTAAGTTTATTTAAAATTTTATCTAAATTTGAAAGGCTTTCAGAAATATTGATATTGTTATTTATATTGACTATAAGTTGATATAAGGAGGTAGTTTCTAAGAAAACATTTGTAGTATTTATCGCGGACTCAATTTCTCTAACTTCTTGTTCTTTTATGACATTTAGTTGAGATATATAATTAAAACCGACTAATATACTCATTCCAATTATTAGAGTAGCAAGAAGAGGTAAAGCAATTCCCGCTCTTAATCCTAATTCTATTCTCATTTGAAAGCCTCCTCAATAAAAATTTTTGCTTCCCTTTGAAATTCCTTTTTACCCTCTTGATCCTCAATTTCATCTTTTAGCAATTCTACTAAATTAAATAAATCGTCTTTAGAAAGATATACTTGAGCATTCCATTTTTTTTGAATTATTTCCTCTATAACTCTATTTCCTATAGGTCCAATCTGTTTTATTAAAGCTAATGTTAATTTTTCTTTAATTTTTTTAAAATGAAGATTATTGGATGAATTTTTGTTTGTAAGAGAGATGTATAAGTTAGAATTTTTAATTTTTTTTATGATTTCTTCTGTATGGGGAATGTCCTTGCTTTTAATATCAATAGTTATATCAGATATGAAGTTAGTTGCATATAATTCTTTTTGTAAAAGCTCCTCGAGACTTTCAATTCCTTTTTTTAGTCCAAAAGAAATGTGATATATCTCGCCATTTTTGAAATAAAATTTAAACAAACTTTTTTCAGAAACCATAGCTATATTAAGAATACCAGTTTTTTTACCATTAAACAAGTCTTCCAAAATGTCACTCAATGATTTCTTCATTTTTTTTCTAATTTATCAAAAATAGACATAAATTTTTTTATATTTTCCCTAATATCCCCTGATAGTATACCATAGGAAACAGCTATATTCTTACAACCACTTTCTAATATTTTTTCAAGATTATCTGATGTGATTCCTCCAATTGCAACTATGGGAATTTTAATTTTTTTTTGTATCAAAGATAACATAGAAACTCCTCTTGGTTCAAGGGCGTCTTTTTTGGTGTAGGTTTTAAAAATAGGTCCAAACCCTATGTAGTGAGCTGAACTTTTTTCCGCCTCTAAGGCTTCTTCTATATTATGGGTTGAAATTCCTATTATTCCTGAAAAAAATTTTTTTGCTAAGGCTATTGGAAGATCATCCTGTCCAAGATGAACTCCCTCTGTCTGTGAGGCTATTGCAATATCTAAGTAGTCATTTATAGTTAGGAGAGCATTATACTTAGTAGTTAACTCCTTTAATTTTAGAGCTGAATATAGAATAGTTTTTCTTGATGACTCTTTTTCTCTTAGTTGAACCCATTTTATTCCTGCTTTTAATGCTATTTCTGCTTTATCGGGTATTTCTTTTGAAGAAAGGATAAGGCAAATGGGAGGTAAATTAATTTTTATCATTATTAATAATTGTTTGAACGAAATCTGTATAGAATTTTCCTTTTATGAACTCAGTATTTTGCAATACTTTCAAGAAGAAAGGAATGTTTGTCTTGATGCCTTTTATATTTACTTCCTCAAGAGCTCTTCTCATTCGATCTAAAGCTTCCTGTCTGTTTGAACCCTTGGCAATAATTTTGGCAATAAGAGAATCATAATAGGGTGAAACTTTACATCCTTGATAAAGGAAGCTATCTACTCTAATACCAGGCCCTCCTGGAAAATGGAGGAATTCTATTATTCCTGGTGAAGGCGTAAATTTTTCAGGGTCCTCCGCATTTATTCTGCATTCAATGGCATGTCCTTTAAATCTAACTTGCGATTGTCTAAAAGAAAGAGGATAACCTTTAGCAATTTTAATTTGTTCCTTTATTACATCAATATCTGTTATCTCTTCAGTTACAGGATGCTCTACCTGAACTCTTGTGTTTATCTCTATGAAATAGGGATTAAGTTCATCATCTACTATAAATTCAAATGTTCCTGCGTTTTTGTATTTTAAAGCTTTCGCAGCTTTAACTGCATATTCACCTATTTTTTTTCTTAATTTTTCTGTTAATACTGGTGATGGTGCTTCTTCAATTAGTTTTTGATGTCTTCTCTGGATTGTGCAATCTCTCTCTCCAAGATGAACAATATTTCCTTGCTTGTCAGCTATTATTTGGATTTCAATGTGCCTCACTTTAGGAAAGTATTTTTCAATATATAATTCTCCATTTCCAAAAGCTGCCAATGCCTCTCTCTGAGCCATGAAAAAGGTCTGTTCTATGTCTTTTTCATCTTTAACTATTCTCATTCCTCTTCCGCCACCTCCAGCAGAGGCTTTGAAAATAACAGGAAGTCCGATCTTTTTTATAATTTTCATACAGGCTTCTTCAGAACTAACAAGTCCTTCACTTCCTGGTACCACAGGTATTCCTTTTCTTTTTAATATCTGTCTTGCTTTTGCTTTATCACCACCAATTCGAATGTTCTCAGGTGTTGGTCCAATGAAGGTAATGCCTGAGTTTATGCAGGCCTCGGCAAACTGGGCATTTTCTGATAAAAAACCATATCCAGGATGAATTGCTTCTGCATCTGTTATATCAGCTGCAGAAAGTATGGCAGTAATGTTCAGATAACTATGTGCGGGAGTAGAAGGACCTATACAGATTGCCTCATCAGCAAGTTTTACATGGAGGGATTCTTTGTCAGCTTCGGAATATACAGCAACAACCTTAATTCCAAGTTCTCTGCAGGCACGGATTATTCTAACAGCTATTTCCCCTCTGTTTGCAACAAGGATTTTTTTAAATAATTCCATTTATGCTACCTCAATTAGGAATAGAGGTTCTCCATACTCTACAGGTTGTCCACTTTCTACTAAGACTTTCTTAACAATTCCCGATACATCGCTTTCTATTTCATTCATTATTTTCATAGCCTCTATGATACATAAAACCTGTCCTTTTTCGACTCTTGTACCAACTTCGACAAAAGGCGGAGAATCAGGAGAGGGACTTCTATAAAAAGTTCCTACAAGAGGTGATATAATCGTATGAAGAGTCTCTTCTTCCTCTTTTAAAGACTCCATCGGATAGGTGATTTTCCCCATGTCTTCAGAAGGTCTTACGGTTCTTGTTATTTCAATTGGACCGTATATGTATCCCCTTTTTATTCTTATTTTAAAACCTTCTCTCTCAATATTTAATTCTGTTACGTCTGTATCCTTTAGAAAGGATATGATATCTTTTATTTCCTCAAGTTCCATATTCTACTCCTTTACTTTTTCTATATACTCACCTGTTCTCGTATCAATTTTCAAAAGGTCACCAGTTTGTATGTGAAAAGGTACTTTTACAATAAGACCGGTTTCAAGTTTTGCAGGTTTTGCACCTCCAGAGGCTGTATCCCCTCTAAATGCCGGTTCTGTTTCTTCAACTCTTAATTCAACAAACATGGGGGGTTCTATTACAAGAGGTTCTCCTTTGTAATAAATTACATCCACTATCATCTCTTCTTTTATGTAATGGAGGGCGTCTCCTATTCTTTCTTTTGGGATTGATATTTGGTCATAAGATTCCATATCCATAAAAACATAGGCATCTCCCTGAGAGTAGAGAAACTGCATTTGCTTTTCTTCAAGTTGGGGTTTTTCAAATTTCTCACCCGCTGAAAAATTCTCTTCAAGTACTCTTCCGGTCTTGAGATTTTTTATCTTTGTTCTTACAATTGGAGCTCTCTGTTGCATTTTTACATGTTGAAAGTCAATTATTTCATAAGGTTCTCCTTTGTATTCAATTTTTAATCCCTTTTTGAAATCTGTTGTTGATATCAAATTACACCTCCTATAAAGTTTCTAAATCTGTTGAAAGATTTGTCATTATCTCTACTGAACCATTCTTTAGTAAAACCATATCTTCTATTCTTACTCCTCCAAATCCTTCAATGTAAATTCCTGGTTCAATAGTAAAAACCATTCCAGGTTGAATAATTTCCTCTGATTTTCTATTGATTCTGGGAAGTTCATGAACATCCATTCCCACCCCATGACCTGTTGCATGCCCGAAGTTTTCGCCATAACCAGATTGTTTTATCAAATTTCTTGCCCTTGCGTCAATTTTTTTTGCCTTTACTCCTGCTGAAACCTTTTTAATGGCTTCTCCTCTTGCCCTATTAACTATTTCATAGATTTCAATCTGTTTTTTGGAAGGTTTACCTATTATAAAAGTTCTTGTCATATCAGAATAATAGCCTTTATATTCTGCACCCCAGTCAATTATAACAAAGTCGCCCTTTTTTAATATCCTTTCTGAATTTCTCCAATGAGGCATTGAAGAATTAGGACCTGATGCTACAATCACAGGAAAAGGCAATGTTTCTGAACCTTGCTTTTTTATTTCATGTTCAAGTAATATGGCAATTTTTCTTTCATTTTCACCTTCCTTTATATAAGGTTTAATTTCTAAGAAGGCTCTTTCAGCTCTTTTCACAGCCTCTTTAATATTTTTAATCTCTACTTTGTCTTTTATAGCTCTTGCGCGTTCTACCAGTAGAGTCTTTGGTATAAGAAAAATTCTTTTAATTTCTGATAATATCTTGTAAGTTTCATAGGAAATAGAGGATTCGAAGGAGATTTTTTTAATATTTTTTTTACGAATGATATTCTTAAGGGCTTCTAACCATGAATTTTTAAATTCTACTATTTCTATATCTACTTCTTTTTTTGCTTGTTCTGTATAACGAAAATCAACAAATAAAAAGCTTTCCTCATTAGTGCAAAGAAATATGGCAAAGCTTCCAGTAAAACCTGTTAGATATCGGATGTTTTTAATATCTGTTATTAAAAAGGCATCTGAATCTGAAGAGATTGATTCTATTACTTTCTCTCTTCTTATTAGATTATTTGCCAAGCGATAGCTCCCTTATTTTTGAAAGAATGATGTTAGCAATCTCCTCTTTAGTTAGTAATGGGGTTTTTTCTTGATAAAAATTTTTTCCCTTCTTATAAATCATAATAATCTGATTATACTCTGAACACATTCCACCATGCTTGCCGGTTATATCGTTTAGAACTATCATATGAAGGGCCTTTTCCTCTAATTTTCTTTTTGCTCTTTCTACGTTAAAACCCCATTCAGCAGAAAAACCAACTTTGAAGAGTCTTTTATTGCTTTTTGCAATCTCTTTAAGTATATCCGGACATAGTTTTAAAGGTATAGATTTTATTGAATTTTTATCACGCTTTGTTTGGAAAGTTTTTTCTGGCTCGAAATCCAGTGGTGCTGCTGCCATAATTAGAGTATTTACATTCCCCATATTTTCTATTACAGCCTTGAGCATATCCCGTGTTGTTTCAACCATTATTAGTTTATCTACTTCCGGTGGAGAGATGTCTACTGGCCCACTTATCAAAGTTACATTTGCTCCCCTTCTTTTTGCTATTTTTGCAAGGGCATATCCCATTTTACCAGACGATTTATTTGTTATGTATCTTATAGGGTCTATATACTGCCTTGTAGGTCCTGCTGTTATGAGAATATGTTCATCCTGCAAATCTTTTTCTGTCAAAGCACTAACAGCTAATTCGTAAATTTCATTTACCCTTGCAAGCCTTCCTTTACCCTCCTCTCCACAGGCAAGAGAGCCTTCTTCAGGTTCTATGAATAAAACACCAATGCTTTTGAGGTAGTCTATGCTTCTTTGAACTTGGGGTGACTCATACATTCTCCAATTCATTGCTGGGGCAATTATAACTTGCCCTTTATAGGCAAGAATTGCTGTTGTAAGGAGGTCATCGGCAATGCCGGAGGCGTATTTATTTATAAAATTTGCCGTTGCTGGAGATATTACAAATAAATCAGCCTTTTTTGCTAATTCAATATGAGAAAGAGGAGATTCAAACATATCAATTAAAACTTTATTTCCGCAGGCAACCTCTATACTTAAGGTAGTTACAAAGTAGGTAGCCTTTTTAGTCATTACAGGCAAAACACAGGCACCTGCATCCCTGAAAAGTTTAATTAATTCAAATACTTTATATGCAGCTATGCTGCCTGTAATACCTAATACGATTTTTTTGTCTTTAAGCAATATTCAACTCCCTGAATGTTATTCTTCAGTCTGTTCAAAATTCTCAGTGAAAAGGTCTTCAAGCATTTTTTCAGCAGATTCCTTACCATGGAGGTAAACTTTAAGGTCCTTTTCAAGTTCTGAAAGGTCTGGAATAGCTTTTCTTTTTTCTTCAAGAAGTTTTTTAACGTCTATTTTTTCAATTCTCTCTTTTGCTTTAATGGCCTCTTCACCAGTAATGTATTCGATTTTATCAGACAAGATTTCTAAGAGAGCTGTTGTTGTGATTTTTTTTGCTTTTTTTTCTATCCTTGCAGTAGCGCCTAATGAAAGTTCCGAGGCTCTTTGGGCTGCAATTAAAGTAAGTCGATATCTGCTGTCAATCTTACCCCTTTCTAATTCTATGGGTAGTGAAATAATGTCCATCGTTTTTTCTTTTTTTTCCATGATTACCCCCCCTTATATTTTTTTAAGAAATTTTTTATAAAGTCTTTATTTAACCTATTTATTTTTAGTCTTTCCGCTTGAATAATACACATAACTTCTTTTAAAGCTTCTTCAAGATTATCATTTATTACAAGATAATCGTAAAACTTATATTCCTTAATTTCATCAGCCACTTTATTTAATCTTTTTTTTATTACTTGATAATCTTCATTTCTACTCTGTAATCTTCTTTCTAATTCCTCAATAGAAGGCGGAAGTATGAAAATTAAAACGCTTTTTTTATAAATTTTTTTAATATTTTTTGCTCCCTGAGTATCTATGTCAAGAACAATGTCATTTCCACTGCTATGTAACTCATTTATTACCCTTTTAGAAGTCCCGTAATAATTACCATAAACCTCTGCCCATTCTACAAAATCTCCATTTTTTATCATTTCATTGAAAGTTTTTTTATCTACAAAATAATAATCAACACCGTTTTTTTCACTATTACGTGGTTTTCTTGTCGTATGGGATATACTCATTTTTAAATCTGGTAAACTTTTGAGTACTCTCTCACATATAGTGGTTTTGCCTGTACCTGAAGGCGCTGATATAACGAAAATAATTCCTTCCTTAGGGAGTTTCATCTTCTATCCTCTTAATCTCATTTATTCTCTGTAATATTGTTTCTACCTGCAAAGCACTAAGTATGATATGATCACTATCAGTTATTATTATTGCCCGCGTTTTTCTTCCCTCTGTAGCATCAATAAGTTTACCCTTTTTCTTTGCCTCATCTTTAATTCTCTTCATAGGAGATGAACCTGGATTAACTATTGCTACAATCCTTGACAAAGCAACTATATTTCCAAATCCTATATTAACCAGCATGGCTATTGAATATTCTGAACTTGTTCTTTTAGTCTCTCTGTATTTGTTTTTAATTCTATAGAGAGAGTTTTAATTTTTAAATCCTCAGTTTTTGAGAGAATAGTGTTCGTTTCTCTTTGAATTTCCTGCAGCAAAAAATCAAGCTTTTTACCAATAAGTCCGCCTGTATCAATAATTTCTTTAAATTGAGTAATATGACTTTTCAATCTATCTACTTCCTCTTTAATATCAATTTTTTGAGCAAAAATTACAATTTGTTCTAAAATTCTATTTTCATCCAAATTATTTTGGCTTATAATTGCATTTACTCTATTTTTTAGCGTATTTATGTAATTATTATAACTTATATCTATCAATCCTTCTAAATTTATTAAATCTCTTTCAAGTTTTAAAAGAATTTCCAAGAGACTGTTCTTAATGATTTCACCTTCTCTTTTTCTCATAATATGAAGATTTTCAAGAGCCTCTGAAACTGCATTAATTAACTCATTTAAGTCAGGTTCTTCTTCCTCATAGATAAAAAGTTCTTTAAAATTGGCAAACATGGAAATATCAATAGAGCCAAGTATGCTTAGTTCTTTTTTTATATCAATAAAAGCTGAATATAGCTGAAGAGCAAGATTTTTATTAAGATAGATATTACCAGTTTTTTCTCTTTGTTTTATAGATACAACAAGATCAAACTTACCTCTTTGAAATTTTTGTTTTATTAAATTGCGTATCTCCATTTCATATTTTGATAGAATTATAGGTAATTTAAGATTAATCTCGAGGAATCTGTGATTTAAAGATTTCACTTCTACTCTAAAAATACCTTTTTCTGAACTTCCATAACCAGTTAGGCTTTCAATCATCCTATATTTCCTTTTATTTTGATAATTTTATTTTTTGATGTCAATCCCTTTATTATCTCAATTTTTGATTTTGGCATATTAAGAAAATCTGATAGTATCTCTAATAATTCTCTGTTAGCTAATCCATCATGAGGTTGGGATTTTAATCTAATTTTAATTATATCTTTATCAATTTCTTCAATCCCTGGTTTTTTAGATCCTGTTTTAACATTTATTTTCAATATGTATCCATCTTTATCTTTTATAAGAGGAGCGTCCATTTTTTGTTAACCAAAAACTATAGTATAAATTACCTATCAATAAAGTTACAACTGTTAAAAGGAAACCTCCTATAACATCAATAAAATAGTGATATCTGCAGTATACTGTAGATATTATTAATAATGTTACTGGTAAAAGATTTATCAAAAAGATTTTTTTGTTGTATTTGTAGAAAATTAATAGTATAAGAAGAGATATTCCCACATGTCCACTGGGAAAGGCATCTCTTTTTATTCCTTCCAGTGAATTGAGAAAAGTGTTAATTTTTTCTGCAAAATAAATTCCATTGAGTTCATTTTGAAACATATAGGCAATGCTGAATCGAGGTCCTAAAGCTGGGAAAATCATATAGCCTACATATGAAAGGTAAAAACAAAGAAGAACGAGAAACAGAGCTTTTTGAAAATCCTCCTGAGTCCCCTTTTTTAGAAGATAAATCCCTAATATAAAGGGCATTAGATAGTAGAAACAATAGGAAAGTTGCATTATTTCTGTTAAATAGGGATTAGAATATTTTTCCAAATAAACATAGGGATAAAAGCCGAAGATTTTATAATCAATTGCTAAAAAAACATAATCTATATCTTTGTTGATATAGGGAATTATTTCCCCGATAGTATCAAAAGCTATCAACACAGAAAATACAGGGAAAACTATGTTTTTTAAAATATTGATAAACTTATCTTTATTGAACTGGCATATAAAAAATTGAAAAATTGCTATAGATAGATAAATTACCAAGAAATAAAATGCCATAGGTATTTTTGGATAAAAAAGGGCAACTAATAAACTAAGACAGGTAAAAAAAATAATATTTAGTTGAGCCGGTGGTTGAAGTTTTAAAAATTCTTTTGTCATGATAATTTTTCTATCGCCCTTATTATAGACTTTTCTTTTTTTGAAAGAGTTATTCCCCTTTGTTTTTCAATAAAAAATTTTTCTCCCATTAGAATATGGGAAAAAATTGAAGAGTCTATAACAACACATTTTTCTCTCCATGCAGCTTTTTCTATATCCCTATCAGAGGTAATAACAATCCAAAAAGCCTTTTCATTTTTAAGAATTCTCTCTATTACATCATCAGCTTTTTCACCTGCACCCGAATAGATTATTCTTATACCACTTCTTATTTCTGATGTTTCCTTACCAGGACCATCCTTATATCCATCGAATACTAAAGTTATATCATGTTTTTTCTCTTTAGAGTAATTAATCAGTTTTTCTATTAAGTTTTCTCTTGCTTTTTTAATATCTTTGTGATAGATTCCTATGAGATTATAACCATCTATTAGAATTTTGCTCATAATTTATTGTAACTCTAAAAATTTTTTTCTTTAAGCTCGATCACAAGACCTTCGAGATATTAAATCCCAAGTTTCTTCATCTAACTCTTCGAGGTATTGAGATACCTTAAATTCTGCTCCGCATTCGGTACAGCAGAGCACTACACGACTTCAATAAAAAAAAATTATTATATTGTTCTTGCAAAATTTACATTTTATATTTTTTAAAAGTTTTTTTTTCAATATCTTATCCCTCTCTTTAATATATCTCTTTTGAATCTGTTTTATAATATCTTAGATGGAAAGATTTTCCTTAATCAATAAGGGCGAAATACTTTTATGGAATAATATACCTGAATTAATTAAATTGATTGAGAAAATAGATTCTCTTTTCATAGATTTTCCAGAACAATTCATGGAATCTAAAATATTAGCAGAAGAGATAAAAGACTATATAGTAAAACTTAATTCCTTCATTGATATTTATTCAAAAAAAGTTTGTTCTCTATGTACTGATATCTGTTGTCTTAAAAAAAATAGTAGGTATGAATATGATGACCTTATTTACATATTAGCATTAAGAGAAAAATTTCCTATACCTGAAAGAAATCTCAAAGAAAAAGAGCCCTGCTATCTTCTTACTGAAAAAGGGTGCAAAGTTCCAAGATACCTAAGGCCTTTGAGATGCAACTGGTATTTGTGTGATGCCCTTATAAAGGAGATGGAGTCAGCACCTGCGAGAATTTTTAGAGAATTTTCCAATACTTTTAATAAAATGCTCTATGTAAGACAGCAGATGCTGAACTCCTTTTTTAGCTCACTTTCCAGTATCTAAGGTTATGTAGGATACTACTCCATTTCTGTAAAACCATATTATAGCTCTTCCTTTTGTCTGGTTAGCCACTTTAGAAAAATCTTTTACATTATTTATTTTTTGGTTATTAATTTCCATAATTACATCACCTTGTTTTAACATTCCCTCAGCTGGCGATCCTGACTCTATAGATGATACAACAACCCCATTAATTCTTTTTGGGATATTAAACTGATTTCTTATTTTTTGAGTCAATTCTTCGACATATATACCTGCAAGGACAGATTGGAGAGCCAAAACTTTTTGCTCAGAAGGAAGTTCTCCTATGGTAGCATTGACAGAATAGGATTTACCATCCCTTATTATCTCTAATTTCACAACTTTTCCGGGTGGTGTGCTAACTACAAGATTTCTTAGATGGGCAGAATCTTCAACTTCTTTACCATCAAAGCTGATTATTATATCTTTCATCTGTAGTTTTGCCTTCTCTGCTGGACTTCCTTCCATAACATCTGTTATAACTGCACCTTTGATTTCTTTCATTTTATTAGATTTTGCCATTTCAGGGTCTACATCCATTACAGTTACTCCAAGCCAGCCACGGACAACTTTTTTATGTTTTATTAAATTGTCCATTACAACCTTTGCCATATTGCTTGGTATGGCAAAACCTATTCCCTGATATCCACCTGTTGTGCTGAATATGGCAGTATTTAATCCTATAAGCTCACCTTTAACATTGACCAGAGGACCTCCAGAGTTTCCTGGATTTATGGGTGCATCTGTTTGGATAAAATCTTCATAGTCAGAAATACCAACATTTGCTCTACCAGTAGCGCTTACTATTCCGCTTGTAACCGTAAGATTTAGTCCATAGGGATTTCCTATTGCAATTACTGTTTCGCCTACTTTTAGTTTGTCTGAATCACCCCATCTTATGGCTCTTAATCCATCAGCTTTAATTTTTATTACCGCTACATCTGTTTTGGCATCATACCCTATAATTGTGCCATCAAATACTCTTTTATCAAAAAGCTTAACCTTAATTTCATCAGCCCCTTTTATAACATGATAATTGGTTAGAATATACCCATTAGCTCCATCAACAATTACGCCAGAACCAAGAGATGTCTGGGTAAATTCCTTTTGTCTATCAAAAAGTCCTCCAAATTCGTCATCGAAGAATCTTCTGAAAAAGGGATCATTGAAAGGGAAGGGAATGGTCTGTCTTTTCATTTTCTTAGTGGTATAAATATTAACTACCGAAGGTCTTACTGCCTGGACAACCTCTGCCATAGCATTTCCGATTTTTGAAAGGGTTTCCTGAGATTCTTTTGAGATTTGATAATCCTCCGAATATCCCTTTGTCTGTAAGTCAAATTTTGAGGCTATTATTAATCCTATAGTTATCCCTATAAGGATTAATAGGGCTGCTGAAAATATAAATTTTTTATTTTCCTTCATGTTATACACCCCCTATTTTTGAAGTTTTTCCCAGTCCTTTAGAAACTTTTCAATACCTATATCAGTTAAAGGATGTTTAATTAATTGCTTTATTACAGAATAGGGAATTGTTGCAATATCTGCTCCGATTCTTGCTGCCTCAAGAACATGTAAAGGATTACGGATGCTTGCTACAATAATTTCCGTTTCAAAATCATAGTTTTCAAAAATTATTTGTATATCTCTTATTAGATCCATCCCGAAATGACTTATGTCGTCCAGTCTACCGACAAAGGGACTAACATAAGTGGCACCTGCTTTTGCTGCAAGTAATGCCTGAGTCGATGAGAAAACCAGAGTAACATTTGTTTTAATGCCTTCCTGTGAAAGTTTTTTTACTGTTTTTAAACCATCTTCAGTCATGGGAATTTTTATTACTATATTAGGAGCAATTTTGCTTAATTCAATGGCTTCTTTTAGCATTTCTTCATATGTAAGGGATAGGGCTTCAGCACTTACAGGACCTTCAACGATGTGACATATTTCTTTAAGTAAACTTATGGGTTCTTTACCTTCTTTCGCAAGCAAAGAGGGATTAGTAGTCACGCCATCAATGACTCCAACTTCCCATGCTCTTTTAATCTCATTAAGATTTGCTGTGTCAATGAAAAATTTCATTCCTCTTCCTCCTGCATAACTTTAATTACAAAATTTTCTCCTTCTTTTTCTATTATTAATCCATAAAAGGGAGCTATTTCAAAAAGACTTCTTCCTAAAAGTAAAGGTAGAACATCATCAGAGATTGAAAGTTTTTCTTTAAGCCAATTTCTCAAAGTGGAGTCATAAAGAATCATTTCGGCAATTTTTTCTATATTCTCTTTCTTATCTTTTTTCAATTCATCTACGAGTTCATGGAATTTATTGAGAGAACAATTTTCTTCATGTTTTTTTATTGCTTCTGTTACAAAGCTTATATTGCCAAATAAGTCAGACCTTATGAGTCTTCTTGCCTCAATTCCTGTTATAGAAAAATTTTGTGACCAACATTCGTAAAGTCTGCATACTGTTGGTCTTTGTTCATAAATTGTGCATCCTTCTTCAGGATCATAAAAAAGGCAGGTAAAACTCCCGAAAATTGGTTTTATTTTTATTAGTTCCATAGATGAGTAATACATATCTCCGTCTATGGAAGAACGTATTTTTTCTCCTTCTCTTACAGTGTAAATATCCCTTTCAGAAATTATCCCCTTTGTGAGAAGATATATGTCTTCTTTAAGAATTATAGGGGTATCTCTCCTGCAGCACTCTCCACATCTGTCACATTCATTTTTTGTTGAAAACTTCATTTTTTTTGGTTTTCCATCAGGATCATACCCCTCAATAGTATAGGAAGGCTTTTGCTCAGTTTTCTCTGGTTTATAAATTGTACCATCAGGTAAAACTATTTCAAAATTAGAGTTTTCTTCTGTCATTTTATTCTCCTTTCAAAAAATTTTTCTGAATAAACTCAGCATAATGGAGCACTTTTTTATTCTCCATGGCAAATTTGAACTGAATTAAACAATTGGGGCAAGAGCTTATTATCATATCTGCTTTTTCATATTTTAAAACTTTTTTCCTGAGAATATCCATAGACTCCTTTTCAAACAAGAATGAAAAAAGTCCAGCAAATCCGCAACAACCTTCTTTTTTTTCTATACTAATCCCTGATTTAATGAGTAACCTAATAGTTTTATCGAATTCTTTTACATAATTTGAAGAATGGCAGGATACATGAAAAAATATCTTCTCCTGTTTTTGTTTTTTTGGAACTAAATTAACCTCCTCAATTAGATCAGCAAGATTTAATATTTTAATCCCCTCACCTATAAGTTCTCCATAAATAGACCTTAAAAAATGAGCACAAGTTGGGCAAGGTGTAATTACTCCATCAATGTGAAAGGATTTATATATTTTTAGATTCTTTTTTGCAAGAGAAAGCATTTCTTCTTTGAAACCTGCTCCCAGAAGAGGAGCCCCGCAGCAAATTTGCTTTGGTATTATAACTTCAAAGTTTGCTGAGGATAAAATATCTATTAAAGCTTTTGAGATAGAGGGCATAAGAAACTCTGTAGAACAACCCAAGAAAAGAGCAATTCTCCCACGAGGCTTTATCTTGTTGAAAATTTTTAGAGATTTTGTCTCTTCTCTGTTTTTTTCAAAGACGGATATTTTATCTATCAGAGTGGTTGGCAAAATTTTTTGCTTTTTGAAAAGATTCATCAACATCTTGAAATTTTTTAATATATCGATGAGAGAAAAAAACAAATTGGGATAAAGAGAAAAGTATTTAAAAAGCAAAAGTTTAAAGTCCTTAGTAGTTTTCTCTCTTGCCTCATACATTAAATTTGGAATATTTACCTGAAGAGGACAATTAATAAGGCAAGAACCACATAAAAGGCAGCTAAATAATCTCTCCTTTAAGGCCTTGCTTTCTGAAAGATTTCCATCTTTAAAAAAATTAGAAATTTGTACCCTTCCTCTGGGAGAAAAGGCCTCATTGATGAAGACGCTATAACTTGGGCAAGTTTCTTTACACTTTCCGCATTTATTGCATTCCCTAAAGTCCATTTCATTATTCAATTTTAGGTTGATTTTTATGAATATGATAGTTTTCTTGATGGAGGCTTGAATCTTTTTTAATGGTAATTCTGACTTTTCTAATATTTTCAATCTCTTCAAGGGAGTCTCTCTCCTCATCGGTAAGCAAATCAGCAACCTGAGGGTGGGTAACAACTGTTATTTCTGCTCCCTCTTGAGGAGTAAGACACTTAAGTTTCCTTAGGATCTCATAAGCTACAGACCTTATGCTCATTACTCGCCCCTTTCCTTCGCAATAGGGACAGCTATCACAAAGTATATGTTCAAGGCTTTCTCTTGTTCTTTTTCTTGTCATCTGAACTATGCCAAGATCAGTAATGTTATATATGGTTGTTTTGGCTCTATCCTTTTTTATTGCTTCTGCCATTGCATTGATTACTTTCTGTTTGTTTTCGTCTTTTTCCATGTCAATAAAGTCAATGAGTATTATGCCACCAAGATTTCTTAATCTTATTTGATAGGCAATTTCTTTAACTGCTTCAAGATTTGTTCTAAGAATAGTATCCTCTAAATTCTCTTTACCCACAAATTTACCTGTGTTAACATCAATTACAGTCATTGCTTCTGTTTGGTCAATTACAATATAACCACCAGATTTTAACCAAACCTTTCTCTCAAGGGCTCTATCAAGGTCAACTTCGATGCCAAAGGCTTCAAAAATAGGCTCATCACCTTCATAAAGCTCTATTTTTTCGGCAATACGAGGGAAATAGACGTGGGCAAACTCCTTTAGCCTATTCCATTCTGTATAGCTATCAATTATAAGTCTGTCAACATTTTGATTCATAAAGTCGCGTAAACTTCTAAGTACAAGATCAAATTCACTATGAATTAATGCAGGTGCATGGACTTTATCTTTCTTTTTCTGAATATTATCCCAGAGGAGTAAGAGAAAATCAATATCCTTCTGAATTTCTTCTTCAGTAGCATCTTCACTTACCGTCCTCATCCAGAAGGCTTGATTTTCATTGCAAGTTCTTTTAATTCTTTTCTCTTTTCCTCATCTTCTATCTTTCTTGAGATTCCTACATGTTCCATACCTGGCATAAGCACCACATATCTGCCAGGTAGTGTTATCCTTGAGGTGACTCTTGCTCCCTTTGTTCCTATGGGGTCTTTTGCTACTTGTACAAGAATTTCTTGCCCCTGCTGAACAAGTTCTTCAATTGAGGCGTCTTTGAAATCGAGCTTTGATAGGAATTCAGTTTCCTCTTCTGCCTCTAAAAAAGGATAGAGTTCTTTTATCCCACCTCTTATATCATCTATATAGAGAAATGCTGCTTTATCTAATCCTATATCAATAAAGCAAGCTTGCATTCCCTTCAATACCTTTACTACTCTCCCTTTGTAAATATTACCTACAAAGCTTGAGTCTCCCTTCCTTTCAATATAAAACTCAACTACCTGTCCTCCTTCAAGAAGGGCAACTCGGCATTCCTGTTTTGTTATATTAATTAAGAGTTCATTACTCAAGGTTCTACTAAGCCTCCCTTATATCCATACATTTGTACTCTTTTTATTTGAAGTTCTTTTGCTGAGACACCTAAAAGGGCTTCAGCAATTTCATTTATTCTTGCTTTTACTTCTCCATCTTTAACTATTATACATAGTTCCTTGTCATAAATCTGAATCTTTTCAATGAAATCTTTTAGTGAATAGGATTTATCCTTTCGTTTTATCTCTATCTTTTCTATATCAATCTCAGGCATTGTAGGAGGATTTATAATTCTATATTCATAGGCCTGCACGAAGGCGCTTAAAGCAGGCGTTCCAGGTTCTATTAGCTTTGCGCACTTAATTTTTAACCCTTCAGGTAGAAGGTTATTTAATCTTGAAATGTATTCTGAGTTGAACTCTCCGTATATTTTTATATCGAAATATTCAGATTCACTCTCTATCCCAACGGGAAGGGAAGGGCAGAAGGATATTTCAGGTTTAGGATGAAAGCCCTTTGATAGAACAAAGGGAATATTAGCTCTTCTCAATATTCTCGTGAGGAGATTAGCAAGTTCAAGCTGGGAAAGATATCTCATTTCTCCCAATTTAGTGTGACAGAACCTAATCACTTTTACAGGAATTTCCTCTTGAATTCTATCGGGTTCTGGATAGGAATGTATAATACTTTTCCCTTCGGTGTTTCTCCTGTCTTCCCATTTGCAGTTTAAACCGCATCCTTCACACTTTACATTGCACTCTTTTGTCTTTTCACTCCTCAATGCTCTTTCAAACTCTCTTACTAAAAACTCCTTTTTTACTCCCGTATCTACGAAATCCCAAGGAAGAGTTTCAAAGATGGAGTAACTCTTAGTTGCTTTAGAAAATAGGTCAACCCCTGTATCATCCATTGCTGAAAGCCATCTTTCAAAATTAAAAAAGTCTGTCCAAGCTGAAAGAACCTCTCCTTTCTGCCATGCCTTATAAATTACTTTACAAACCTTTTCATCTCCCCTTGAAAGCGCAGCCTCAAGAATACTCATTTTAGGGTTATGTCCTTTATAATGAATTTTGCTCTTTTGAAAGTTATTTTTTATGAAATTAAGCCTTTGTTTCATTTCATCAAAAGGAATCTGTCCAAGCCATTGAAAGGGTGTATGAGGTTTAGGAATAAAAGGTGAAACAGTAATATTCAGGTCAACAAATTTTTTTGTAAAAGTCTTTGCAAACTTCAGAATCCTCTTGGACAAATTAACAATTTCCCCGATATCTTCCTCTGTTTCCGTGGGCAGTCCTATCATAAAATAAAGCTTTATACTTAGCCATCCTTCTTCAAAAAGAAGGGCGCAGGCTCTCTCAATGTCTTCATTTGATATGTTTTTGTTTATTATTAATCTAAGCCTTTCTGTTCCTGCCTCTGGTGCAATTGTAAAGCCTGTTTTTCTTGCAAATTTTATCTTTTTAAGAAGTTCCTTTGTTACCCTGTCAGCTCTGATTGAAGGCAATGAGATAGCTATCCCTTGGTTAAAAAAGTTTTTATTTAGGGTATCAATTAGCTCTGTTAGATAGGGATAGTGTCCGATACTAAAGGAAAGAAGAGAGACTTCTTCATAACCTGTATTTTCTATTGATTTTTTAGCTATCTCTAAAACTTTTTCAGGTTTTCTTATCCTGAGAGGCCTGTAAATCATTCCTGCTTGACAGAATCTACATCCAGAGGGACAACCGCGAGATACTTCTATAGATATTCGATCGTGAACAATTTTCATGTATGGAAGTATTGGAGTAGTAGGGAAATAAGTCTCATCTAAATGCTTTACATAGCGTCGTTTTACATTTCTTTCACCAACCATGGGAACATAAAAACCTTCAATTTGACTGATTGCATTAAGTAAGTCTTCTTTTTTGTTACCAGAGATTTTCCATTCCCTGTAAAGGTTTATTAGTTCAACAACCGCTTCTTCCCCTTCTCCAATTAAAAAAGCGTCCATAAACTCAGACAAGGGTAAAGGATTGGATGCACAGGGACCGCCGCCTATTATGATTGGATACTTTTGTGCAAATCTGTCTTGCCATCTTAGAGGGATTTGCCCCAGACTGAGCATATTAAGCACAGAGGGATAAGAAAGTTCATACTGCAGGCTAAATCCTACTATATCAAAATCTTTAATTGGGGTTTTTGTTTCAAGTGAACAAAGAGGCACTCTTTTATATCTCATATAATTCTGTAAATCAATCCAGGGAGAAAATACTCTTTCCGCATGAACATCTGGAATTTTATTAAGAATATGGTAGAGAATTTTAAGCCCAAGATGGGACATGCCTATTTCATATATGTCAGGGAAGCATAGGGCAAATTTTATGAGATTTTTGCCTTCCTTTAATATAGAATTAATTTCTCCATTTATATATCTTGTTGGTTTTTCAAAATAAAGAAGATTCATAAATTAATTAAAACAGAGGTTAAGATTTTAAAGCAATTATTAAAAAGAATAAGCTGATAAATTATCTATTATAGAATGTAAATTGGAGTTTTTCTGGGGGAGTTTATCCCCCAGACGATTATCTCACTATATTCATTAATTCATTGAGCATATTGTCTGTAGTTGTGATAACCCTAACGTTTGCTTGATAGGCTCTCTGAGCTGCAATCATTCGGATGAATTCCTCAGCAAGGTCTACATTACTTGATTCAAGAGAATTTGCGTATATAGTTCCAACACCTACCGTACCAGGGGCTCCTAAGGTAGGCCCTCCTGAAGAATAGGATTCAAGATATAGATTTTTACCTGTCTTTGTTAAATTATGAGGTGCTACAAACTTTGCAAGTACAACTTGAGCAACATTTTTAACTTGTCCATTAGTAAAAACTCCTGAAATAACTCCATTCTGATCTACTGTAACTGCTATAAGATTACCGGGAGGGTAACCATTCTGAGTTTGGAAAACAAAAGCGTTTGGAGAGCCATATTGAGTTGTATCTTGAAAGTTAAGGGTAATATCTGAAATTTGTGCTCCCCAAGGTGTAAAATCAAAAGTAAAGGAAGTAGTTGGTGGATCGGTGATAAGTGTACCTGCGTCATTAAAGTTTAATGTAAATGAACCAACCTCTGTATAATTTGGATTGTTAGGGTCATTACTTGTGTCATAAATTACATGAGCATCCCAGCTGTTCACAGCTGTTTTTGTAAAATATGTATATACAAGATGAGGATTGCCTAAGCTATCATAAACAGTTATAGCAGTAGAATAGTTATATGCATCAATGCTTGGTAGATTCGGACCAGGTGTAAAGCTCCAAGTTTTAGTTGTTTCTCTTGAATCAAGATTGAGCTGAGTTTTTATCTCAGTTGTTGCTGTTGGATCACTCATCAAACCTGCAAGATAGACATCTCCTATCCCACCTGTTACATTACCTGTGGAATCCATCAAATAGGCTTGCAACCGATAGCCGTTTGGGTCAACCACATATCCGTCTTTGTCTAATCTAAACTGTCCTGCTCTTGTATAATAAGTGGGACCATTTACCTGACGGACAACAAAAAAGCCGTCTCCCTCAATTGCTAAATCAAGAGGATTAGCTGTTGTCTCAAGGGTTCCTTGGGTAAACATTTTCTGAATATCAATAATCATTGTTCCACGTCCAACCTGCATGGCTGATGAACCACTTAGAGTTTGGCTTAATATATCTCCGAAATTTGCTCGGCTTGCTTTGAATCCAACTGTGTTTGCGTTGGCAATATTATCTCCTATAACTGAAAGAGCAAGTCCGTTTGCATTAAGTCCACTAATTCCAGAAAATAAAGATGTTAACATTGCCATTTTATCACCTCCTAAGCTTTAATTTCCTTTATTTGACTCATTGATATATAACTGTCACCCACATTTATCTTTAGTTTTCCGTCCTCTAAGGCAATACCCTGAGCTACATATTCTTTCCCGTCAGTAGTACTTATTGTTTTACCGATGATATTTGAACCAATCATTAAGGCATTAGAGTAAATTTGATAGGTGGCTAAATCTTGAAGGGTGCTATTAATATTTATGACCTGTTCAAGTGTTGTCATAGCAGTTAGTTGTCCCATAAACTCCGTATCTTTTAAAGGATTTAAAGGGTCTTGATACTTCAGTTGAGCTGTAAGAAGTTTCAGAAAAGCTTCTTTGTCAATTTTATTGCCACCTGTAGATGCACTTTTTTGCTGTACCGTATACAACGGATTGTCAAAAACTGATGTTATTTCTGACATAATTTATTCCTCCTATGCAAAATATTCAAAAAATTTTTGATTATCTTTATTTTTTTTCTGACCTTGTCCATAAGGTGAATCGGAATAACCCTTTTGATCACGAGTTAGATCAAGTAGAAAGTCTGAAATTTTGACCCCTGAGGATTGAAGATTACTTTTAATCTCAGGTATCAGATTTGTTAACATCTCCTTAACATGAGGATAGTCAACCTTCATATCAGCTCTTACTCCTGAAGAATCCATAGAGAGCTTAATGAGGATTTTGCCAAGTTCAGGAGGTTCAAGCTGTACAATCAGAGTTTTTTGAGAATTTGATACTGCTCTGAAAATAATATCGGATATTTCATTAAGCTTTATTACAGGAATTTCGTGTTTTTGTTTAATATTATCGTATTGAACAGATTCTACAGAATTGAGGTTAATTTTTGGTAATAGATTTTCACTATTTATTTTTTGATTTTTTTCTCTTTGTATGTCATCTACTGTTGTTTTTTCATTTTTTAAAGATTCCATATTAATTAAATTATTTTTTATGGAATCTGAAATTTCCATTTTGTTATTACTCTCTTTGTTTAAATTTAAAGAAGACAGTTCTAATGAATTATTGTCGTTTTGAGCATTGATAGTTTTAAAAATATCCTTAATATTATTTTTATCTAAATTTATCGATACTTTTTCAGTAAGGTCTTCTATAATTGAAGAAATGGAATTATCTTTGCTTATAATCTTTAAACTTTCTAAAGCATTATTCAAATCCACTTGCCCTGATTTTATGAGTTCATAAAGAGAATTTAACCCTTCATTTTGAATTTTTATATTTTCAAACAAGTTATCTAAATTAGATATCTCCTGAGAGGTTAATATATTAAAAGGTAAAAGAGGTGCAAGGGTAATATTTTCGAAATTGAGGTTTTTTTGATTTTCAAGAAATATCCTAAAGAGTTCACTTAGAAAGCCTTCAATTTCCGTTTTGGTTTCAGATAAATTTAGATTCATATCATTATTTAGAATTAATCCACTTATATTTAAGTTTATTGTATTAATCATGAAATAGTAATTATTCAATTTCCATGCCACAATAAAAATTTAATTTTTTTGAGCTTTTACGGGCTTTTATAAAATTGAAAGGAAGGGAAAAATTTTCCTACTTGGATGCCTTTTCCCTAATAATTACTATTCTTTTTGATATTATGGCAGCTTTTTCTGGATTAACATTAGAAAGAATTTTGGCAGCCTGACGAGGTTTAATGGCAAGGATAAGAGTAGTAGCTGTGTCATCATCGAGTTTCTCAAGACGAGTTGCTGCTTCCTCAGGAGGCATAGATTCATATATTTTAGCCAGTCTCTGATAATTCTCACTTCTTGCTTTTTCAAGTTGAGCTTTTATTTCTTCTTGTTCTTTTATTTTTGTATTTATTTCTTCACGAAGTTTTTTTAGTTCTTCAATTTTTTTGGAGAGGTCTTCTTGTATTATTTTCGACCTTTCTTCTTCAATAGAGGGATTTTGATTTTCTTTAGGTATAGTTTGCTGCCCAATGATCGTTCCTGCTGCTATACCGAAAACAGTTATAAATATTGCTAATAAGAGGGATTTTTTTAACATTAAATGCTCCTATATCTTCCGGAAAATATGTCAGAAATCATTTTTTCTTCAAGTTTTTCTCTTTCTCTCTTGATTAGTAAAATCAATTTTTCATAAAGTCTTTCAACCTTTTTTCTTTCTATGAAAGAGGTCTCATAAATTTCTCTTTGTCTTTCCACTTCCTCTTCAATTGTTTTTAAAATTTCTTTTGCTTCATTAATCAAACTTGTAAGATATTGGATTTCATTATAAACAGTATTGAGTTCATTTGATGTCATATGTACCTCTTTTTTCTGATTGATATAATCAAACCTTTCTTCAATCTCATTAATATAATTTTCAATATTTTTCATCTCTAACAAAAATTTTGTATATTTCTGTTTTTCTAATTCCTCTTCCCATTCTTTGAGTTTTAAAATCATATTTAAAGTGCTTTTATTCATTATTGTTTAAAAAGTTCAAACATTTCTTTTATACTGTCATTAAAGCTTGATTTTGTATTTATATCTTGTTTTAGAAATCCATTTATTCGATCAATCATTTTTATTGCTTGGTCTACCTGTGGATTAGTTCCCTCCTTATAAGCACCAATGCTTATTAAGTCTTCATACTTAGAATAGGTAGCCATAATGTCGAGTAGTCTACCAGCAATATTTATATGCTTTTCATCAACTATATCTTTCATTATTCTACTAATACTCTTTAATACATCTATTGCAGGATAGTGATTTCTGTTTGCTAAATCTCTTGAAAGTACGATATGGCCATCAAGAATAGATCTTGCAGCATCTGTTACTGGATCTGTGAGATCATCTCCTTCAACTAAAACCGTATATATCCCTGTTATTGATCCCCCGTCTTTGGTTACTCCAACTCTTTCAAGTAGCTTTGGCATTAATTTAAAAACTGAAGGTGGATAGCCTTTCATTGTTGGTGGTTCACCTGCAGCAAGTCCTATTTCTCTCTGAGCCATTGCAAATCTTGTAAGAGAATCCATTAAAAGAAGCACATCTTTGCCCTTTTCTCTGAAATATTCTGCAATTGCTGTGGCAACAAAGGCTCCTCTTATCCTCGCAAGAGCAGGAGTATCGGAAGTAGAAACAACAATTACAGATTTTTTTAAACCCTCTTTCCCTAAGTCTTTTTCAATAAACTCTCTTACCTCTCTTCCTCTTTCACCAATTAGTGCTATAACATTTATATCAGCAGATGTGTATCTTGCTATCATTCCAAGTAGAACGCTTTTGCCAACACCACTGCCTGCCATTATTCCTATTTTTTGTCCTTTACCACAGGTAAGCAGAGCATTTATTGCTCTAATTCCAAGGTCAAGAGGTTTGTTTATTATTTCTCTTTCAAGAGGATTTATTGCTTCTCTATAGATAGGATAGGGCATGCCAGTAAGAGGAATGATACTATCGAGAGGATTACCTATTCCATCAATTATTCTTCCTAATATACTATCGTCTATTTTTATGTAACTTTGTTTACCCTTTAAGAAGATTTTATCCCCTGGCTTAATTCCGTATATTTCACCAAGGGGTGAAAGTAATGTTATATTGTTCTTAAAACCTACCACCTCTGCTTCAATAGAATGCTCATTTGAAATGATTTCGCATATGTCTCCTATGCTTGCATTAATACCAACACCCTCCACGATAAGCCCTACAGCTTTAGTTACTTTACCATAAATTTTTATGGGCTTTATTTGTTCAATAACTTTTTCAGTCTTTTGAATAAATGACTGAATTGAGGACATTTTCTATCTCCTTAAATTTCTCTTCTACCGTTGAGTCAATTATCTGTTCTTGCGACTCAATATAACAACCTCCTTGATTAATATCCGGTGATGCAATAATCTTAATTGAAGGGTTATCAGAAATTAATTGATTCAGTTCTTCCGATAGGTTTTTAAAGTCTAAAGGATTAATTTTAATTATGATTTGCTCACCTAAGGATAATTCTTTCAATGCTTCTTTTATAATATTTAACAAAATTTTTTCATTAATCATTATTTCAGCAGAAACAATTTTTTTTGCTATTTTAATGGATAGAGAAAGGATTTCAGGTAAGAAGGTTTTTATTTGCTCCTTTTTAAAATTAGAAAGTTCTTTAATAATTTTGTCTAAATTTGCAATTTTATCCTCTATTCTATTTCCCTGTTTTTTTATCTCCTCATATGATTTTTCTAAACCTTCTTTATAACCTTTTTTAAAGCCTTCATCATATCCTTCTCTTTTAACTTGTTCATAGAGTTGTATTAGTTCAGGCGTTTTTTTAATATTTTGTTCTCTGTTAATTTTTTCATCAAAAGCAGATGGTATAAAAGGTTTTATATCAGACGACAAGAGTTTCACCACCCTTTCCACCTATAACTATTTTGCCTTCTTCTTCTAATCTTCGAACTACTCTTACCACGTTCATCTGTGCTTTTTCTACATCAGAAACTCTTACAGGTCCCTTTGCTTCAATTTCTTCTTTTAGAATTTCCACTGCTCTGCTTGACATATTTTTGAATATTTTTTCTTTCAGTTCTTCAGATGCCATCTTAAGCGCTAAGGCAAGATCATCTGTGGATATTTCTTTGAGAATCGTCTGAATTCCTCTATCATCAATATTTATAATGTCTTCAAATGTGAACATAAGTTTCCTTATTTCTTCAGCTAATATAGGGTCTTTTTCCTCTATGTTCTTTAATATTAGCTCTTCTGATGTTCTATCCATCTGATTTAGAATCTCTGCTACAGTTTTAATACCCCCTATACGTCTTGACTGTGTATAGGAACGGAGTTGACTTTGAAGAACGTCTTCCAGTTCACTTAATATGGCTGGAGAAATCTGATCAAGGCTAGCGATTCTCTGGGATACTTCTATTTTTAATTGCTCAGGAAATTTACTAAGCGTTTCCGCTGCTTGAGTTGGGTCTAAATGGGCTAAAACTATTGCTATTGTTTGAGGATGTTCTCTTTGAAGCATAGTTGCAATGGCAGAAGAATCAAGCCATCTAAGTATGTCAAATGCACTTGCGCCACTTTCAATTTTTGATATAAGTTTTGCTGCTTGGTCTTCACCAAAAGCTCTTTTAAGTATGGTTTTTATGTATTCTTCATCAACTGTAACCGGTGTATTTCCTATTTTTTCAGAAAATTCCCGTATTATATTTTCTGCCTCTTCCTGTGAAAGTTTTATTCTTGACATCATGGGTATAATTCTTGCAAGCTCTATCGGATCAAAATGCTTAAAAAGCTCTGTAGCTGCTTCTTCTCCTATAATAGATAAAAAAGCTGCAACTTTTTCTACCCCTGAATACTTTCTCATTGTTCAGTCATCCATTCTCTCAAAAGGGAAACTACTTTTTTAGGATTGTTTTTAACCATCTCGTTAATTTGTTGTTTTATATCCATTTCAGTAGGTGCTGTTGGAGTATATTTAGGTGAAACTTCCTCCGAAATAGTAATTTCTTTAGGCAATCTCTTGGTTTCAATAGGTCTCCTAAGTAGTTCTATAAGAGGCTTAATTACAAAAAGTATTATAAGAATGGTAATTATTACAGGTATTAAATATTTCAGAATTTTAAGTAATATTGACATATAATCAGTTACTGGTTTTTCCTCTGGAATGGTTTCAAAGGGCATACTTTCTACAATAATTTTGTCTCCCCTTTCTCTGTTATATCCTATAGCAGCTTGAACAAGTTCTTCATATTTTTTTATCTCCTCTTCACTCCTTGGCATATATACTTTTTTGCCCTTTTCATCTTTATAAATTCCATCCACTAATACGGCAACCGAAATTTTCTTTATTTGCCCAGTTGACTGCAATATTTTACTTATACTCTTTGAGACCTCATAATTAATACTTTCTTGCTGTCTTTGAGATTGTGTGTTTTGATATGCAGTAGCTTGACCTTGACCAGGCTGATTTGATAGAACACCTGGTATCCCACTAGTTTGAGGTGCCATAGTTTTTTCCTGAGTTCTTTGCTCATTCCTTATAGCTATAGTATCGGGATCATATTTTTCTTCAAGTTTTTCTACCTTAGAAAAGTCAATATCAGTTGATACCCTTACTACTGCTTTTCCTTTCCCCACTATATTTTCAAGCATGCTTTGAATATTTTTTTCATAAGCTTTTTCAATATTTTTCTTGTATTCAACCTGTTCAGTTTGAACAAGTTGAGTATTGTCCTTCGGAGCGGATAAAAGATTACCATACTGATCAACTACAGTTACATACTGAGGCGAGAGTCCTTCTACACTACTTGACACAAGATGTACTACACTTGATACTTGTTCTTTATTAAGAGTCCTACCTGGTTTAAGTTTAAGAACAACCGATGCAGTAGGATGATCTTCCTTTTCAGTAAATATTGACTTTTCAGGTATAGCTATATGCACTCTTACCTGGTCGACCTCTTGTATCTGTTTAATGGTTCTTGCAAGCTCTCCCTGTAGTGCTCTTACATAGTTTACTCTCTGTGAAAACTCTGTTAATCCGATAGATGATTTGTCGAATATCTCAAACCCTACTCCTCCACCGGAAGGAATGCCATGTGCAGCAAGTTCAAGTCTTAACTCGTGGACTTTATCTGAAGGAACTAAAATTGCATTGTTTTGAACACTATAGGGGACTTTTTTCTCTTTTAATTTTGTTATAACGTTGCCAGCATCTTCTGGTGATAGATTTGCATACAGAGTCTGATAGTCCTGTTTTGGTAACCAAAGAAGCATAGTTATAATAAGCGCAAAAATGATGAGCGGGACTGCGGCAATAGCTATCTTCCTAGTGAGGGGAAGGTTTTTAAAGTTCTCCACAAAAGTCTTAATGTTATCTGCTATAGCCATGTTTACTAAACCTGCATACGGGATATTTCTTCATAGGCGGTTAGTACTTTGTTTCTAACCTGTATGAGAGTTTGCAATGTCATGTCTGCTTTCTCCATTGCAAGAACTACTTGATGTATACTTATTTCACCCTTAGAAAAAGCTTCAATTGCCTGTTGAGCTTCCTGTTCCACCTGAGAAGCCTCCTTTATAGCTTCTTTTAATGCTTTCTCAAAAGATTCCTTTTCTGTTCCTTGCAAATTTTTAAGATTTTCAAAGTTTTGCCCTAATAGTTCATTTATGTTTTTTATTTCTGTCATAAAAGTTCCTCCTAAATTTTTAATAAGTCAAGGGTTCTTAAAAACATATCCTTATATGAGTTTATCATAGTCAGATTTGCTTCGTATGCACGAGAAGCAGAGATAAGGTTAACCATTTCTTCCATAGGATTTATATTAGGATATTTCACGTATCCCTCTTTATCGGCATCAGGATGGGATGGGTCAAATATAACTCTAAAAGGTCTTTGGTCTTCGATTATTTCTTTGATATCCACTCCGTGAGATGTAGAGTCATAAATATAGCTCATAAATACCACATCTTTTCTACGATAAGGTCCTCCTTCAGGAGTTCTTGTAGAGTTGATGTTTGCGAGATTTGAAGCTATAGTATTGAGTCTTATTTTTTGGGCTTCTAATCCAGTGGCAGATACCTTTAGAGGTAAAAATAAGTCTTTCATTACCTACCTCCTTTAATAGCATCTTTTAACATTCTTATTCTTGTGGAAAGAATTTGCGTTGCGCTATTGTACAGTAAAAGAGTTTCTGTGAGTTTAGTCATTTCTACTTCTATATTGACAGTATTACCGTCTCTGTTTGGCATAGTCGTTGATGCCTCCATTATTGAATGGGATACTTGTCCTGATTCTAATGCTTTTTTAAGTTCTGATTGAAAATCAATATCCTTTGCTTTATAGTTGGGGGTATCAGCATTAGCTATATTTGAGGCAAGAATTTTCTGCCTATAGGCACATATGTCCATTATTTTTTGTAGCAAATCTATTGATTTATCCATTAGTATTAACCTCCATAAAAAAACTTATACAAATTTTGTGCCATTATAATTCTTTTAGCCCATAATCTTTTATTTTATTTCTAAGTGTTCTCACGCTTATACCGAGGATTTTAGCAGCTTGTGTTCTATTTCCCTTTGTTTTCTCTAATGCATCAATTATCATATCCTTTTCAGCATCCTTTAATTTGCCAGCTTTTAAATTTTTTTCTTCTTCAAAAGACATTTCCCTTTCTTGAGGAGGATATATCTCTCCCTCTTGGCTTAATACGGATATTCTATAAATATAGTTTTCAAGTTCCCGTACATTACCATTCCAAGGTTTCTTTAGTAGATATTTCTTCATTCCATCTGAAAGGTATAGATTTTTTGACATTTTATTGGAAAGTCTCTTTAGGAAAAACTCTGCAAGAGGTATAATGTCCTCTGGTCTTTCTCTTAAAGGTGGGATTCTAATGGGGAAGACATTTATTCTGTAATAGAGGTCTTCTCTAAAATTACCCTTTTTAACCTCTTCCCAGAGATCTCGATTTGTAGTCGCAATAATTCTTACGTCAACAGGTATAGACTTTGTTCCTCCGACTCTGTCAAGTTCCTTTTCTTGAATTACTCTCAATAATTTTGCTTGAAGTTTATATGCCATTTCACTTATTTCATCCAATAATAAGGTGCCTTTGTCTGCTAATTCAAATTTTCCAGGTTTTCTCTCTGTTGCTCCAGTAAAAGCACCCTTTTCATATCCGAATAGTTCTGCTTCAAGTAGTGTTTCAGTAATTGCAGCACAGTTTATTGCAACAAAAGGATTGTTGGCTCTATCACTATTTTTATGAATATACTTGGCAATTACCTCCTTTCCAACACCACTTTCTCCAGTGAGTAAGACAGTAATGTCTGTTTTTGCTATTTGCCTTGCAATTTCAAGAATTCTTTTCATTTCGAAAGATTCTGCTACAATATCATTCTCATCAGGGATAAGTCTTGAAATTAATTTTTTTAAATTTTCCAAAGAAAAGGGTTTTGTCAGATAGTCAACTGCCCCAAGCTTCATTGCCTTTACCGCATCATCCACATTGGCATATCCAGTTATTATAATTACAGGAATGAACATCCCCTTCTGGCGAATCTCTGATAAAAATTGCAATCCATCCATTTTAGGCATTTTTACATCTGTGACGATAAGAGAAAAGTCTTTAATATTAACATTAGAGAGAACATGAAGAGGGTCTCTGTAAAATTGACATTGAAATCCTATGCGAGATAGGGCTTCTTTGAGAGCAAATCCCATATCGGGCTCGTCATCTATAATAAGGACGGATTTCATTCTAAAGGTAGATATATTGCAAATTCTGTGCCTTTTTTTAATTGGCTCTTTACTTCAATTTTACCACCATGGGCAGAAATTATACTATTCGTTATGCTAAGCCCAAGTCCCGAGCCCCTGTCTTTAGTTGAAAAGAAAGGTTCAAAGATTCTATCAATTACTTCTCTGTCAATGCCCTGGCCTGTATCTTTAATTAATATTTTTAAAAAATTTTTTTCCTTTGAGATTTCAATTGAAAGTAACCCACCATCTGACATTGCTTGATAAGAGTTAACAATTAAATTAATTAGGGCTTGCCTCATTAGGGATGAGTCTAAGGGAATTTTATAATTTGAATCAGAATTAAATTCTATTTTAATTCCAACTCTTTGAAAAAGTTCTTTAAATTCCTTAATAATTTCTTTAACTAATTCATTTATATCTGTTATTTCCCTTTTGGGATTAATTCCTCTCGTGAAACTGAGCATGTTTTCAAGGGTATTTCTTAACATACTAACAGCACTTGATATCCTTTTTGCATATTCACCGTGAATATTATCCGAAAGATCTTCTGCTATCATATTAGCAAAGAGTTCTATACTGCCAAGAGGATTCCTTATTTCATGGGCTATTTTCATAAGGAGAGAGCCCATGGCAGTTAATCTTCTATTTCTTTCATTTTCTGCTTCCAGTTCCTTTATTCTCGATATATCCTTACAAAGAAATACACTTCCCATACTATTGCCTTCTGAGTCTAATACTTGAGAGCGGGAAATTATAGCGTAAAAGGGTTTTTTAGAATTAGCAGGATAGATCAATTCTTCTTCAATTTTTATAGGAAGTTCTTTTTCCCCTAAAATTTCCTCAGATTTGATACCAAAAAGGCTCTCTGCAGCCCTATTGATTAATCTAATGACACCCTCTCTGTCAAAAAAAACAACAGCTATATCAATGCTATCAATAATGCTACTTAGGAGTCTTTTTTTCTCGTCAACTTCTTCTGTTAGAAGTTTAATCCTTTCTTCAAGTACTTGATAGTATTTTACTAATGCTTCTGAAGCAGTATTTATTTTAACGATGGCTTCATTTAAAAGTTGATTTTGCATCATAATTTATCAAGTAATTCTTTTGCTGCCTTAGCTAACTCTCCTTCAGAGTTTGCTACCTTTTCAAGATATGATTTCTCTTTATTGATTTTTCCATATTGATAATAGGCCCACATGAGAGATTTGTTATCTATATTTCCCAAGTCAATAGTTTTTTTGTAATATTTAGAGGCCTCTTTATTATTTTTTAATAAGTAATAGTAATCAGCAGCTTTTAATGAAGCCTCTGCACTTCCAAGATTAGCAGCCTTTACCCATAAACTTAGAGCATTTTTTTTATCTCCCGCTGAATACTCTATGTCACCAGCTATCGATAGAATGTTAGAGTCTTGTAATGATTTAGTAGCTTTTCTTATATGAAATAGAGCGTTCTGTTGATCTCCCTCTTTATATAAAATTTGTGAGTATACTGCTAAAGCAAAAGGTTTTTTATCTTTTATGGGCTCTAATATTTTTTTCGCTTCTTTTAATTTCCCTTCTGCTATTAATATCTGAGCATATGGTACAATTGCCTCAGCTTTTCTCGGTCCTGTAAGAACTTTTTTTAATAGGTTTTTTGCATCATTCAGCTTACCTTGTCTTAGTAAAACTTCTGCATAAGAGGTTAGAAGATATGAATCAGCATTCAAAAAAGGAGATAATTTAATTATATATTCTGTAACTTTTTGTGGATTTTCAGTCTCTAATTTATTTATAGTTTCTTCAATTTTTTTTGTTTTCAGCTTTTGATCCTTCAAGGAAATTAATATCCTCAGAGCATCATCATAATTTTTTTGTTTAAGATATGTAGATAGGAGTTTTACTTTAAAATCTTCAGAACTGATATAAATGGAAAGTTCCTTGCCTAATTTTGATGCTTCATCTGTTCTGCCTTGAGCTAAATATAGTTCGAAAAGCATATTTTTAGCCTTGATTTTATTTGACATTTTTTCATCCGAATTTATTATTTTCGTTAGTAACTTTTCAGCATCATTAAACTTGTTTGCTCTTATTAGTATTTCAGCTTTATCAATATTGAAGTTTTTATTTTTAATTTTTGGATTATTCTCAAACTCCTTTAAAGCTTCTTCAACTTTACCTGTTATTGAAAGATACTTTATTTTTAAAAGGTGGGCATCTGTGTTCTCCTTAAAATCAATAGGACTTAATTTATTTAGGATGGACTCAACATTTTTTATATCTCCCTTTTGATAAGAAATCCAACCCAGACCAATACTGGCAAGTTTTTCAAAGGGGGATACCACTTTTTTTAGATAGAATTCGGAATCGCGGTATTTACCCATCTTTAGATAGCTTAATCCTAAATAGAGATTGCCTTCATTTGCGTAAGAACTTTCCTTAAAATCTCTAAGAAGTCTTCTTAAATACAATGAAGCCTCTGGATAATTATTTAAATAATATTCGCATTTCCCTGTATTGAGTAAGGCTGCATCGGCTAAATTTGGATATTCTATGAATTTTTTATAGTAATCTCTGCACTTTAGATATTGACCTGATTTTATTAATTTTTCCCCCTCTTTTATTAGATCTTCAGAATAAGAGTTGTTTGGTATTAATAAGAAGAGAAAAAATAAAGGAATTATTATTTTTTTTATGTCATTTCTTAACATTCTTTATTCCTAATCTCTTCATCTTTTCAATTAAAGTTGTTCTATTAATTTTTAAATATTTAGCAGATTTACTTATTATCCATTTATTCATGTTAAGGGAATGAAGAATTAATTTTCTTTCATATTCCATTATGAGTTCATTCAAATCTATTTCTGTTGCAAAGGGATTAAACTCATCATAGATTAAATCTGGGGGAATAGAATTCTCTTTAAATTTTATTCTTTCTGGAATATCCTCAAATTTAACAACCCCGTTATCACTAAAAACATAAAGCCTTTCAATGAGATTTTCAAG
>CAZYLC010000003.1:3679-7491 GCA_964648755.1 uncultured Thermodesulfovibrio sp. | reverse complement strand
CTCTTACATTTCCAGGCCAATCATATTTTTTAAATAAATCCAAAACTTCTTTATTTAAATTAAGCTTATAACCGAATTTTGTGGAAAATCTATTTATAAAATAATCACAAAGAATTGGTATATCTTCTTTTCTCTCTCTCAAAGGAGGAATTATTAAGGGTACCACATTGAGTCTCCAAAAAAGGTCTTCCCTAAATTTACCTTCTTTTACCTCATTTTCCAAATTTTTATTGGTAGCAGCAATAATTCTTACATTCACATTAATAGGTTTTGTTGAACCAATTTTTTCGAAACTTCTCTCTTGAATTACTCTAAGGATTTTAACTTGTAAATTAATTGGCATATCACCTACTTCATCAAGAAAAATTGTTCCTTCATCGGCAAGTTCGAATCTGCCTGGCCTTGAATTAATAGCTCCAGTAAAAGCTCCTTTTTCATATCCAAACAATTCTGACTCGAGAAGCTCAGAGGGTATAGCTGCGCAATTAACTGGTATGAAGGGTTTAATTGCCCTTGCACTTTGTTCGTGGATAAGTCTCGCTACAAGTTCTTTACCTGTACCACTCTCACCTGTTATTAGAACTGTGCTGTCACTTTTTGATATTTTGTCGATTAAATTAAGAATCTTCTGAATTGCTTCAGATTTACCTATGATTTCGATTTCCTTTTTCATGTCATAAATATGACATATAAGTTAGGAATTTTTCAACAATATTCTTAAGGGAAATTATGGATAAATTAAGTTTCACTGAGTATGTGTTTATAAATTGTTCTTGCTATATTGAATATTTTTATATATTCCATATCTGAATAATCTCTATAAGTAAATTCATGAGGTAAAAAGGAATCTTTTTTAAAGAAAAGAGTGACTTCTCCGTATATGCCACTTGCAAGATAAATTCTATGACAATAGTCTTTTGTTGTTGCAAGAACAAGTTTAGCTAAACTTATATATCCAGGGTCAATATTTATATTTCTTTTATTATCCTTTGAAAGTTCTATTTCAATTTTATTTGTGGTAAGCTTAATAGGGACGATATCTTCTTCTGATATTAATCTACTAAAAAAAATAAATCTTCTAAATAGTGGGCTACCCATTTCAGGTTCATAATATTTTGAATAATTCCATATTTTTGGTGAAGATTCAAAAAATATTTCACCAAATAGAGTTTCAAAAATTTTTAAGGCTTTGTAATAATAATCTTTTTCCCTATATAGAGTTGCTATGAAAAGTAGAACTCTTTTCGGCTTCCCCGGGATTCCCATTAATTAGGATAAAACTTGTTTTAGATGAGGTATAATGTGTGGATTATCCCATTCAACAGGACCGATTATTTTGTGTCTCAAAATTCCATTTTTGTCTATCAGGAAGGTTTCAGGTACACCCTTTATACCATAACTTTTTGAAACTTCCCCATTATCAATGAGTACAGGAAAGGTATAGCCTTCTTTTTTTATCATCTCCCTTACTGCTACAGGGTTATCTTTATAGAGAATTGTGATAAATACTAAATCATCAGGTTTACTGTTTTTATTTAAATAAGTTTGAATGGATTTTTTCTCTATTTTGCAGTCACTGCACCAGGAAGCCCAAAAATTCAAAATAACGATTTTACCTTTGAGATTATCGAGTTTCCAGCCTATACCGTCTACATCTTTTAATTCAAAGTTGGGAGCAGTCATTCCAATTTTTAACATTTCGGGTTGTGCTTGAATTTTTGATTTTTTAAAAATAATGCTTCCAGTAATTATGAGAGAAAGAAGGATAAAAATTATTAGGAATACATTTTTTTTCATTTTACTTTTACTCCTCAATTAACAGATGTGGTTAATTCCTCATGTACTTCTTCGAATTCGATGTTTTCGTCCCTAAGTTCTACTTTTATTAAAGTTGCACCTTTAAATCTGCCCTTTAAAATTTCTTCTGAAAGTGGGTCTTCTATTTCTCGAGATATAGCTCTTCTCATTGGTCTTGCACCATAAGCTGGTTGGTAATATTTATTCAATATCCAATGTTTTACCTCCTCAGAGACAGCAATAACAAAGCCGTATTCTGATAGTTTTTTATTTGTTTCGCCAATTAATAGATCAATTATTGCCATTAGATTCCTCTAATGGATGGAAAACAACTATATCATCTACTCTGTTGAGAAATTCTGGATTAAAGGTCTTTTTTAATTCATCAAAAACATTCTCTTTAATCTTCGAGTAAATATCAGTTGAATCCTGTTTTCTAAACCCAAGGGGCGTGGATTTTTCTATTAGCCTTGCTCCGATGTTAGAAGTCATTATTATTATTGTATTTTTGAAATCTACTTTTCTACCAAAACTATCTGTTAGTATACCTTCATCAAGAATTTGAAGTAATAAATTAAAAACGTCTGGATGAGCTTTTTCAATTTCATCAAAGAGAACCACAGAATAAGGTTTTTTACGTATTTTTTCAGTTAATTGCCCCCCTTCTTCGTATCCTACATAGCCTGGAGGTGCTCCAATAAGTTTTGATACATTAAATTTTTCCATATACTCAGACATGTCAAATTTTACAAGAGCATTTTCATCATTAAACATGAATTCGGCAAGTGCTTTAGCGAGTTCTGTTTTACCAACTCCCGTAGGTCCCAAAAAGAAGAAAGAACCAATAGGTCTATTTTTTGTTTTTAGACCTGCTCGAGATCGCCTGATTGCCTTACAAACACTTTTAATAGCCTCGTCCTGTCCTACTATTCTTTTATGAAGAGCTTCTTCCATGTTTAAGAGTTTTTCTGACTCTGTCTGTTCTATCTTAAATAGAGGTATACCAGTCATTTTAGATACCGTATAGGATATGTCTTCAGCTGTTACAAGGGGAACTTCTTTATAAACAGAGTCTTTCCATTTTTTATAATTAGAATCATAAATTCTCTTTAATTTGTCCTCTTCATATTTTGTTTTTTGAGCTGCCAGTAAATCATGAAGTTTAATGTAGAGAGCTTTTTCTTTTGAGAGTTTAGTTAACTCAAATTCCAAATCTTTTAATTCTTGAGGTATTATAGCTTTTTTAAGTTTGATTCTTGATGCAGTTTCATCAATAACGTCAATGGCTTTATCGGGGAGGTATCTATCAGTTATATATCTATCGGAAAGCTTAACTGCTATTTCTATTGCTTCATCTGTTATTTTAACTTTGTGATGAGATTCATACTTTTCTCTTATTCCTTTCAATATATCAATTGTTGTATCTACGCTTGTTGGTTGTATATAAACGGGTTGAAATCTTCTTTCAAGAGCTCCATCTTTTTCAATATATTTTCTATATTCTCCAGGAGTTGTAGCACCAATACACTGTAGTTCTCCGCGGGAGAGTGCGGGTTTTAGCATATTTGAAGCATCAACAGAACCCTCTGCAGCTCCAGCTCCTATTATTGTATGTAATTCATCAATAAATAGAATTATGTTATCTGATTGGGTTGCTTCTCGCATCACAGCTTTTAGTCTTTCTTCGAATTGTCCTCTGTATTTTGTGCCTGCAATTAAAGCACCGAGGTCAAGGGCTATTATTCTTTTACCAATAAGTATATCTGGCACATCTCCCTCAACGATTTTTTGAGCAAGGCCTTCTACAATGGCTGTTTTACCAACCCCAGGTTCACCGATAATTACTGGATTATTTTTAATTCTTCTTCCTAAAATCTGAATTACTCTTTCGATTTCATCCTCTCTGCCTATAACAGGATCAAGCTTGCCTTCAAGTGCTAATAATGTTAAATCTCTGCCAAACTCATCAAGTGCAGGTGTATTTGATTTTTTCCTTTCCTTTTGTTGAGAGCCTT
>CAZYLC010000003.1:0-3669 GCA_964648755.1 uncultured Thermodesulfovibrio sp. | reverse complement strand
GAAATGAGGCCTTATAGAGAAGTTTATTGTAAGCTGTCTAACTCCTAAAAGATTGATTCCAAAACTTCTCAATACTTTTCCAGCAATTCCCTCTTCTTCTTTTATTAATCCAAGGAAAAGATGTTCACTACCTATGTATGGATGGCCGAGTAGTCTTGCCTCTTCAACCGCATACTCAAGAACCTTTTTTGCTTTTGGCGAAAAGGGTATCTCTCCGTATGTAAGAAGAGTTGTTTCAGAGGAAATTTTCTTTTCAATTTCATATCTCACGTTTTCCGGTTGAACACCAATTTTACGTAAAATTGCAATTGGTATAGAGTCTTCTTCTCTTAAAATGGCAAGTAATATATGCTCAGTATCAAGAAATTCGCTATTTCTTTTTTCGGCTTCTTCTCTCGCATATAAAATAATTTTACGACCTTTTTCAGTAAATTTTTCAAACATGATAAACTCTCCTTTTGGGATTTTATCTCTAAATCAATATTAATTATTTTCTCTCCATCCTGTCAAATTCTTTATTTAATAATTTAAATTTTATATGAGTTAACATTTAATATTGTTAATCTAAAATATATCCTTAATATTAAATCGTCAGTTTTAATGTTTTATTAAATTGGAGTTTATAAGCTTTAGTTCTATTAGTATATTCAAAACAAGACTTGATATAAGTTAACTCAATATGATAATATTTTTATATGGAACGCAAAGACTATTATAAGATACTTGGAGTTAGTAAGGATGCCTCTCAAGAGGAGATTAAGAAGGCTTATCGCAAGCTTGCAAGGAAATATCATCCTGACTTAAATCCTGGGAATAAAGAGGCTGAGGAAAAGTTTAAAGAAATCAACGAAGCCTATGCAGTGCTGAGTGATCCTCAGAAAAGAAAAGAATATGATACAGGAGGAAGCTTTGATTTTAAGGGCTTTGATTTTAGCGATTTTGATTTTTCAAAGGGTTTTGATTTAGGGAATATTTTTGGAGATATTTTTGGCGAGGGCTTTACATCAGGAACAAACTTTATGAGGGGAGAGGATATCCTTATTCCTGTCACTCTTACCTTTGAAGAGGCTTATGAAGGGACCGTTAAATCTATAAATTATCAAAGGTATATTGAATGTTCTGCCTGTCACGGAAGTGGAGCAGATAGACTGGATATCTGCAAAAAATGTGGCGGAACTGGAAGAATTCAGTCATCCCGAGGATTTGTTAGAGTTAATCAGACCTGCCCTCAATGTGTTTGTACAGGAAAGACAGCCTCATCGGTATGTAAAATTTGTTCTGGAGAGGGGAGAATTCTAAGAACCGAGACAGTTAAGGCAAAGATTCCTGCAGGAGTTGATAACGGCTCCACTGTCAAGGTTAAAGGCTATGGAAATGCGGGAAGAGGAGGAGCCCCTTATGGTGATTTAATACTTGAAATTTCACTTATTCCTCATTCTTTCTTCACAAGAAAGGGTGATGATATATATATTGACCTTCCTATAACCTTTGTTGAAGCTGTCTTAGGTGCTAAGGTAGATGTTCCTACGCCTGAGGGAGGCATAGTAAAAATGAAAATTCCAGAAGGCACTCAGGGTGGACAAAAATTTAGAATAACAGGTAAGGGTTTCCCTTCCCCAAAAGGTAATAGCAGAGGAGACATGTATGTTATAGCAAAGATTGTTATTCCTAAAGGATTATCAGCATCAGAAAAGGAAGACATTAGAAAACTTGATAGGCTATATAGGGAAAACCCTAGAGAATTCATGTTGGAGAGGTAGAGATGAAGAGAGATGATAGATTTTACATGATTAGTATGGTTTGTAAACTTCTTAATGTTCATCCCCAGACCCTGAGGCTTTATGAAAGGGAAGGATTCGTAAAACCAAAGAGAATTAAACAACAGCGAATTTACACAGATGATGATTTAGATAGACTTAATTTTATTATAAAGCTTACCAAGGAGTTAGGTGTAAATAGAGCAGGCGTAGATATTATTTTACGTATGAGGGAGAGAATACAGATAATGGAGGAGGCTATGCAGGAAATACTTAGATATGTTGATGAGGATATCAAAGAACAGATCGAAAAAAGACTAAAAAAATTCTTTGAAGAGATTTAAGGAGGGGAAAATATGAGATTTGATAACCTTACATATAAAACACAAGAGGCCATAAAAGAAGCTCAGAGAATAGCTTCTCAATATGGCAATCAGCAGATAGATGTGGAACATCTCATCTATGCACTTCTTGATGATACAGAGGGTCTTGTAAATAGAATTCTCAAAGAGTGTGGTGCAGATTTAAATTCCATCAAGGCAGAAATTAAAAAAGCAATAGAGAAAATTCCAAAGGTCTATGGTTCTCAACCCCTTGAGCAAATTTATATAACGCCAAGACTTAATCAGCTTTTTGAAAAAGCAGAACAGGAAGCCCAGCATCTAAAAGATGAATATATAAGTGTGGAACATCTTTTGATTGCTCTTTTTGATGTTGGCGGTCCTGCTCTCGATGCAATAAAAAAGCAGGCAGTAAATCGTCAAAAAGTTCTTGATGCGATGATGAAAATAAGGGGAGTTCATCAAGTAACAGACCCTAATCCAGAGGAAAAGTATCAAGCACTCCAAAAGTATGGTAAAAATCTTACAGAACTTGCCCGTAAGGGTAAACTTGACCCAGTAATAGGAAGGGATGATGAAATAAGAAGAGTCATACAGGTGCTCAGCAGAAGGACAAAAAACAATCCTGTACTTATAGGAGACCCTGGAGTGGGAAAGACTGCGATTGTTGAAGGTCTTGCCCAGAGAATCGTGGCTGGCGATGTGCCTGAATCCTTAAGAGATAAGGAACTTGTGGTTCTCGATATAGGCTCTCTGCTTGCTGGTGCAAAGTATCGTGGTGAGTTCGAGGAGAGACTCAAGGCAGTGCTTAAAGAGATTACCCAGTCAGAGGGGAGGATAATTACATTTATTGACGAGCTTCACACCCTCGTTGGTGCAGGTGCTGCTGAAGGTGCAGTAGATGCAGCAAATATGCTTAAGCCCGCGCTTGCAAGAGGAGAGTTAAGATGTATAGGTGCAACCACAGTAAATGAATATAGAAAATACATCGAAAAAGACCCTGCATTAGAAAGACGTTTTCAACCTATTTTGGTCAAAGAGCCTTCAGTGGAGGATACTATATCTATTCTAAGAGGACTGAAAGAGCGTTATGAAGTTCATCACGGCGTTAAGATTAAAGACTCAGCATTAGTGGCAGCAGCCATGCTATCTGTAAGATATATAACTGATAGATATCTGCCAGACAAGGCAATTGATCTTATTGATGAAGCTGCAGCAAAGCTTAGGATGGAGATTGATAGTTCCCCTACAGAACTTGATGAAATTGAGCGCAAGCTCAGACAACTTGAGATAGAGCGTCAGGCTCTAAGCAAAGAGCTGAATGAAGATGCAAAGGAAAAGATTGAAAAAATTTCTCAAGAGATAGAGCAATTACTTGCAAAGAAAGAAGAACTTAGTAGACAGTGGCAGGCTGAAAAGGAAATAATTTTGAAAATTCGTGAGATAAAAGCTGAGATAGAGCAGACCCGTATTGCTTCAGAACAGGCTGAGCGTCAGGGTGATCTTACAAGAGCAGCAGAGCTAAGATATGGCAAGCTCATTGAATTACAGAAATCTCTTGATGAAGCAAA
>CAZYLC010000002.1:56706-64617 GCA_964648755.1 uncultured Thermodesulfovibrio sp. | reverse complement strand
TTTATTTTTTCTTTGTATGGTATATAAAAACTTCTAATCTGATAAAGCGAGGACCTTAAGGTTTCCTCACAGAAGAGCCTATGTTTTTTATCAGTCAAATTTGGACAGAGTCTTTCAATTCCTTCAATTGCTTTTTTGTTATAAGGACTAAAGGGAACATAGTTTAGAAGCACTCTCTCATAGAGAGAAATAGCCATAAGAGGCTTTCCCATAGCCTGAACAAGCTGAGCTTCTTTTATCAATAGTCTTTGATTGTTAATAAGCACAATTATGGAAAATATGATTATAGCGATTATTAAAGATATTAACAACAGAATTTTCTTCACTTCTTCTTCTCCAAATATTCCTTAGTGTATATGTAGTATCTGAATCTTTCACTCCTATTGTTTTCAAGGACTCTCCCATAAAGATCGAGGATTTCTCTATTTTCCATACCTACTTTTATTAAAAAGGTCTCATCACCTCTCTTAGCATCGTATTCAATAGTTTTAGAGGGATTTTTAACCTCTATACTTTTTGCAAGATAAGCAAGAAATGGCAGAGAGTAGTTGCAAAGAAGCCTTGTAAACTGGTCATCAGTCTTATAACTTGCGCAGTCAAGCATTGTAAATTGCTTAAGTTCCTGCCAATGGGTTAATTTTTTTTCTATGTAGCTTTCAGGCAAGTTTAAATTAATAGGTAAAAGCATATATGAAAAAACCCAGTATTGATTTTTTAGAAATTGCCTCAAAGGATTTTCATCAACTAAGGCTATAATACTGTACATCCTTCTTGCATAACTTATCTTACCAGAGTCTCCCGTAAAATAGGCAGAGAAAAAATAGCTGTCCCTGTGAATTCTCTCGGGCTTACAACCTCTTGCTAAAAAAACTGTGCTGTCTGGAGCAAAATAGTCTAAATTGCATATGTCGTCTCTATATTTTGCAATATATTTAAAATACCATGCCTGAAAAGTATGATTATCACCAAAGGTAAGATATATACTTCCCACTGGTAAAGATGTAAGAATTGTCTTTGTTGCTGTTTGTGGTATATAGTTATCGTTGAAATTCTGATCTATAAGTCTTTCAAAGCTTGAAAGCCCCACAATTATTATCATAGCAATTGGAAAAACGAATTTTACCAATTCCATTTTAGTTTTCCTTATCAAACCTAAAAGATAGAAAAAGCCAAAGCCACAAAAAATAGTAAAGCAGGCAAGCATTGGTAAGAAATACTGGTGTGCCCCCATATACCAACTATCCATCTTCATCACTGGGTCTGAAAAAACGAGCTTAGCAAGCAAAAAGGAGTAGGTGAGGAAAAAGGTAAGTATAAATAGACCAAGCTTTTTCGAGAACCTAAAGGCCATCCATACCCCTATGAAAAAGAGAGGGAAAACATAGGGTGGAAAGTTGTTTATAAGAATAATTGAAGTGTTTTTAATTGCATAGAAATAACTATCAATTCCTCTCACAATATTTTGGACTAATTCTGTTGAGGCACCTTTTTCATAACTCTTTCTTAGGACCACGTTTAAAAAGCTGTTTAGATCGTTAACTATATTTACAGAAAAACCCCTTTCTCCCCTGATTAACATGTGAATATTAACAACAAACCCTGCTAAGAAAAAGGGAATACTTAGGGGAAGATTTTTTAAAATATTCCTTAAATAAAAAAGGGATAAAACCAAGAGAGGAACAACCATCATAAAGCCTGTATGATGATTAGCTAAGGTTAAGCCAAGAATAAAACATATTAAAAACTGATATCTTCTATCGTAACCATCAACTATGGTTTTTATTGCAAAGTAAGAAATTAATAAAATTAGAAAAAGATTTAATGGATAAAATTTTATTACCACAGATTGTCCCCAAAAGGAATAGGCAACTCCTAAGAGAACAACTGTAAAGAGCGCGCTCCACTTGTCATTTGTTGTCTTAAGAATCATTTTATGGACAATATAGATTGATAATGCTGAAAAAAGCACTGATACTAAAACCATTCTGAAACCTATGTTACCAATGGGAATAAAGCTGAATAACTTCAAAATCTCAAGATAAAGAGGATATCCTGAAGGATGGGCAATACCAAGAGTGGTTGCAGAAACTATAAACTCTCCTGCATCTCCTGAATTTATGACCTTTGTAGATGAAATTATATAGAGGAGGGAAAATACAGTAAGAAGTATAAATATCATCTTACATAGCACTTGATACTTTTTTCTGAAAAATCACACACTGCTGTAAATCTATCTATATTAACAAGCACTCCCTGAATACTTCCTGATGCCATTCCATCTGGATTACATGTATATGTACCCTGAAGAATAACAGTAACATTTCCCATTGCGGTAACCACATTAGAACAGTTAGCAAGGCTACTTAAATCTACCACAGTTGGAGTACTTACAAATCTTGAAACACAATCAGCTTGTGCATCCTTTGCACAGGCATTCACAATTGTCATGGCAAAATTTGTTACCTTAGCTTTTTCTTGATAAGTTATAAATTGCTGGATTGCAATAGTGGCAAGAATTGAAATTACTGCTATCACAACAATAAGCTCTATAAGAGTAAAACCTTTTTCATTCAAGATTGTTATCCTGTTTAATGAAAAAAGCCCTCCAAAAGGAGGGCTTTAGGTTAAGTTAAGTTATCCTTGAATTGTGCATCTTATGCTATTAGCACTATAATTGCAGAGCGCCGTATACTCAGAGTTTGGCAAAGTAGCTGTAGCTTGCGCGCCAGTATTTGGTAAACCGTCTGTGCCACATGCACCACCCACATTTGGATTTAGAGTTACAGATCCACCAGCCGTTGGTACAGAAGTCACTGAACAGTTTGCTAAACTCGTAGCAACAGGTGTGCTACCAGGATTTTCTACACAAAATGCAGCTATGTCCATCATACATGCCCTTGCAATTGGCTCTGCATAGGAGGAAACCTTTGCCTTTCTTTGATACTTAAGATACTGGGGAATTGCCAGAGATGCCAAAATTGCAATGATGGCGATAACAATCAGTAACTCAATCAAGGTAAAACCCTTTTGATCTCTTAAAAACAACCTTTTCATAAAAACTACCTCCTCAAAATTTTTAGGCTTCCAAGGGAAACCTTTTTTTGATTAAATCTTATCTATCACCCCCTTCTCTTTTAATTTATTGTTTTTCATCTATTAACCTTATTTTACGTTTTTATTATACCCCTTATTATATCAAAAGTTGTGAAAATTATGTGAATGGTAAAGACCATTTTTATGTTCCCTTAGAGTGACAAAATAGAGGTCCTAAGTTTGTCAAATTTATCTTTATGTATACTTTAGAAACTTTCTTCTTTGCAAAAGGGTTTCTGTAAAGGAGTGTTTATAGAAATAATTATTTAAATTTCAGCATACAGATAAAATAATCTCCCTTACCCCGGTAAAGTAATTTAAACCCTTGCTTTTCCGCTAACTTTTCAGCAATTTTTAATCCAATTCCAGTACCACCTTCAGTATGTAAAATTTTATTTCTTATGGCTAAGTATTTTTTTGTTAGCCTAATAAATATCTTTCCCTCTGAATACTTTACCGCATTCTCAAGGAGTGGTATGACTAAATTCTCTAACATTTGTCTGTTAGCATAGACATATGCATCCTTTTCTTTAAAAAAAACTTCCCTATTTTCACTTTGAATACAAAGACCTTTCTTTATAATTTCCCTCAAATTAATTTTTTCTCTCTCAGTTGATATTTTCTTGAATTTTTCAATGTAGGGTAATAGGTTGTTAAAATCTTCTTTCATAAAATTATATGTTTCTTCAAGTCTTTCAATGGCTCTCTGGTCATGTTTTAGCCTGAGTATATCTATATTACCTTTTTGTGCAGCAAGAAAGTTTCCAAATTTATGGGAAATCGTAAGAAGCAAAAGCTCCAAGAAATCTCTGTACTCTCTCTCCTGTTTTGTCATTTTATTAATAATTTTGTAAAGTATAAACATTAAACTAATCACAAGCAGAAATTCCCAGAGTAAAACATTCCAAATATACTCTTGAAATTTCTCCTCAACAAAGGCTCTTTTTAAAGGCTTATCCTTTTCAGAAGCTCTTAAAATAATATCCTCTTTCACATAGTCCATTAAATTTATGACCATTGTATTTAGAAAAAACAGAACTATTATCATGATGAGAGTGGTTGCCAAAATGATTTTAATCTGAAATTTCAAAGCAGTCTGTAACCTCTTCCAGGATAAGTTTTAATACTTTCAGGAGGAAAAATTTTTCTGAGTTCTTTTATGTAAGCTCTAACGTTTTCCTCTCCCACATCTTTGTGAGGCCATATGTAGTTAAGAATTGTCTCTGTTTCAACAATTTCTCCTCTTTTTCTTATGAGAAAAGTAAGCAATTGCCAAGCAGTCTTTGATATTTTTAGTTCTTCATTTCCTCTGTATATTGTCTTGGAATCAAGGTTTATTGTTATTTCTCCAAGTGTTATAATGTTTTCTAAATGTTTCCTTTTACTTAGAGCCTTAAGTCTCAAAACAAGCTCCTTAAAATCAAAAGGTTTCGTAAGATAATCGTCAGCACCTTCAGTGAAACAAACCTCTTTGTCATTTAGCCCTCTCTTTGCAGTGATTATCATTACTGGAACATGAATTCCTGCTTTTCTTAGGGTAGACAATATCTTTTCACCAGAGGAAAATTTTAGTATAAGGTCTAAGACAATTACATCAAACTCATATTTTTTAATTACCTTTGGTAGTTCTCGTTCATCCCAAAGCCAGATTGCTTCTATCTCATGAATAGCAAGGTAATCCTTAAGTGTCTCACCTAATACTCTGTCATCCTCAATGAGGAGAATTCGCATTATTCATAACTTAAAACTCGAGGAGTGATGAATATCATTACCTCATAGAGAGTTTCATCCCTTCCTGTGCTTTTGAAAAGTTCACCAGCTATAGGTATATCTCCAAGAAATGGTACTTTTGAGTCTCTTATTGTATCTTTCTTTTTGTAAATACCACCTATTACAAGTGTCTCTCCGTCTTTCAGAGTAACCTTAGTTATGCCTTCAAGCTTTGTTGTCCTTGGTGCAAATGTACCCCCAATATTTATAAACTCAACTAAATCTTCCTTAACAACACTAATGTCAAGTTGCAAAGATCTATCATCTATTAAGTGAGGGGTTGTCTCAACAGTAATTGCCACATCTTTAAACTTTGTTGAAATCTGACCACTCTGCACATCTTTTTCTCCATAGGGAATAGATTCACCCTGAACTATCTTTGCTTTTTGATTGTCCATTGTTATTATCTTAGGATTTGAAATAATTTTACCTTTTCCGCTTTCCTGAAGCGCAGAAATTCTTAAGTCAAGAGCAAATGTACCTGAGGGATTTAAGTATCCTATTGTAAATGCCGAGGTTCCGATTCCAGTTGCTCCTGATGAAGCAGGAAGATTTATTGCAATTGGTGTATTGCCACCAGGTACTGTCAATGGAACAGTCTGTGAACCTACTATTGATAAAGTATTGTTAGGGAACCAGCCTATTCCCCATTCAAAACCAATACTCTTTGAGAAATTGCTGCTTATCTCAATAATTCTCGTTTCAAGAAGTATCTGTTTTATAGATTTGTCAAGATTCGCAATAAAATTTTCTATTTCTCTTAGAGAAGACGGAATATCTTTAACTATCAAAGCCCTTGTCCTTTCATCTATCACAATATTTCCTTGAGGGCTTAAAAGCTTGGCTCCTTCAATAGCAGATTTTACTTTGTCTGGTGAGGCATAACGTAATGTAAATATCTTTGTATCTGTATCTTCTGCTTTTTTGAACAATTCCTTTGTCTCTGCCAGCAACTTCTTTTCTTCCTGAAATACTTTAAGTGGAGCTATCCTTATTATGTTTTCTTCAAAAACCTTCCCAAGATAAAATGTTTTGCAAACAATATCGAGTGCTTGTGTCCATGGAACGTCTGTAATTTTAAGTGTTATCTTTCCCTTAACATCAGGATGAATTACAATATTATAACCTGAAACATCACCTAACAATCTTAAAACTCCCACTATATCTGCATCCTGAAGGTCAAGAGAAATTTTCTTAATTTCAGGTGCAGGAGATATGGGAGTTTCAATTTTTGTCAAAGGTTTCTGTGAAACTGATACAGTTTTTACCTCTCTTGGTTTAATTTTATTGAAATTAAGAATAATCTCATCACCAAGATAAAAAGATTCTACCTCAAAATCTTTACCAAAAACAAAGCTTAATATTATGGCATCACCCTCTGTTTTTAAATCAATAGGAATATTTTTGGGGATATCTGCATTAAATTTAACATTTTGAAAAGCTACGACAATATGATTGTCAATTTTTGTTATAGAAGGCTCTGGCAATTCACTATCTCCTTGAATATTTATTTCATATCCTTCATCCGTTTCTTTCATTGTCAGATCAATAATCTTTGAAGGTTTAGTTTGTTGGGCATTTGATTGACCATAAAGAAATCTAACTAATAGCACATTATCTTTCAAATCAATATGAGGATTTGTTGGTTCTGCTAAAAGAATCTCGATTAAACTGTCCTTATCAACCGGTTTTGCATAAACTTCACTTATAATTCCTTCGTGGAAGAGCAATTTTTTACTGAGTGCTCCAGGTTTTGTATTCTCAAGCTTTATCATTATTTTAAATGGATCATTTTGGGGGATTAATTTATAGTTAGCTTTTTCAGTAATCTGTATTTTAAGTGCACCATCCTCATAGACTGCTGAATTAATCTCTCCTGCCCATGATGAGGAAATTAAAAATAAGAAAACTCCTATTAGAATAAAACACATCTTTATCATTGCTCTTCCTCCGTTCTTAATCTCATTTGTTTTATTTTTGGAGAAATTCCAACGTGTGCTGGCGGTTCTTTTATTTCGACGAAATCCTTAGCTATTTTAGTAATCATTCCCCCTGAAATGCCTATTTTATCCTTTTCTTTCGCTATATAGAATTTACCGTCAGGAGTCTGTATTAAAGCAAAAGCTGCTTTTTTATCAAAAACTATTCCTGTAAGTTTTAGTTCCTCAACATCATATGTCTCAAGAGGAAGGCTGCCTTTTTGTGTAATTTGCCTTTTTATAATGAGCGGTGCAAAAGGGTCTCTTAAATTCTCTGAATCATATTGTTGAATTGTTTGCGTTTTTACAATGTCAACATCAGTTTTTTTCTCAACTTCCTTCTTAGAGGTAATTGGTAAAGGCGTCTCCTTAGGCTTTTGTTGCTGAGGTAGGATAAAGCTAAATATAAAGAATATCAAGATTGCTAATAAAACTCCTCCACTAATTATTAAAAATCCCCTTCTATTTTTCATTTTTTCTGTCCCTTTAATTTATCTTTTTCTTCTTGAGGTATTATTGAATATGTAACTGCAATCAAATGGACAGTCAGGAATGTTGGATCCTTTTCACCCTTTTTAAGGTCTATCTTCTTCAAATTAACTACTCTTTCAATGCCTGATATGTCACTAAAGAAGTTTCCAAAAACATGGTATTTACCCTTCATGCCAACTTCAACTGGAATTTCATAAATTTCATTTGAAGGATGAACATTTTTATTTTGAGGTCTCCAAAGAGTTACTGTGAGTCCTCTTTGAAGACCGATCTCTGAGACTTTCTTCAATACTCCGGAAACCTCTGATTCCTTAGGTAATAATTGAGTAAGTACTTCCATTTTTCTTTTTAATTTCTCATTTAATGCTATAAGTTCTTCGTATCTAGCAGCAATTTTCTCTGCTTTTTCTATTTCTTCCTTCAATGCCTTTTGTTCATTTTGTAATTTTTTAGTATCCTCTAAAGCATTCAAAAAATATAAGGAAACAAAAAGAGCTATAATTACAAGAGGCAATAATACTGATATTGCTATTCTGTTAGTTTTTGAGATTTCTTCCCATCTCATTTTCTCTATCCC
>CAZYLC010000002.1:49371-56696 GCA_964648755.1 uncultured Thermodesulfovibrio sp. | reverse complement strand
ATAATAAATTTATAAACAGGAACTTTTTCAAACTCTGTCTGTTGTGATTCAACAAGATTTACATTCTGGAAATCAGTTAAAGATTTTAGATTATCAACAAATGCTACAATATTTAAATTCGAAAATGCCATACCTTCAAGACTTACCGATTTATCATCGTAATTTAGACCCGTAAGCCAAACCCCCTCAGGAAGCCTTTTAGAGACACTGTTTAGGAGCATCACTGGAGTATACTGCATTTTTTTCAAATCTTCTATAATCTTAGTCTTTGTCTCTATTTCTTTGTTCATGTCCTCAAATTTCTTTACTTCTTCAATTTTCTGCTTAAGTTGAGTGAGAGTCTTTTTTCTGTTTTCTATATCCTTTTTTAGGCTTGATTTTGTAATTTCCATATAAGCAAATACCGCAATAACTAAAAGAATTGCTATTCCTACTGGAAGTCCTAACTTAAGAAGGATATCCTTTGAAATACCCATATCAGTCGGAATTGCTGCTCTCTTTACTTCTGTCTTTGGTAATAGATTTATCTTTATCATTTTATTTTTTCCGTTCCCCGCAGAGAAAGCCCTATTGATACTGATGCTACTGCTGAGTATTTCTGAATCTTTGCAGATAATTCCTTATCAATCTTGATATTTCTAAAGGGATTAAAAAGTGAAATCGGAATATCAAGCCTCTCTTCAAGGAATTGTAGAAAATAGGGTGATACTGTAGGAACTCCTGTTATGAAAACCTTTTCTACATTCTTTTCAGGACTGATTGTTTTGAAATATTCTACCTGCCTGTATATTTCAGCTGCAACCTCATCGGCGTAATTTCTTATTTCATCTTCCGTAGCATTTTCAATGGGTATATTATATGTATTTACAGTCTCTCTTATGTATAAAGGTGTATGACCTTTTACTATGGCAGAATTGATAACATTTTCGCCAATATTAACTATGGTTGATACCGCAGTCTCAGAATAATTAACTTCATAAACATTATAAAAAGCAAGAGACCTTATATCAGCAACTTTAGGAATCATTCCTGCTTTTTCTAAAACTTTTGAATAATCATTTACTAATTCTTTAAGTGCCACAGCAACTATTATCTTGGTTGAACTTTTATTTTTTTCAAGTATGTGGTAATCATAATAAATCTCTCTAATGCCAAAAGGCACAAATTTGTCAAGTTCCATAGGCAGATTAAGATCTATTTCATTTTTATCCACATATGGTATATCTATGATTCTCACTGCTGAATTTGTAGGTCCTGAGATGGAAAAAGCTACTTCTGGATTTTTAAGTTCAAATCTTGCTGGGATTTTGATTAAATTCTTTAATAGGGTATCTATATCTGCTATGCCTGTAGCCTTTATTACTCCTTCTGGTAATTCAAAAATTTCCCAACCTATAAGTTCATAGCCACCTTTTTTTCTGACCAAAGCGGCTTTGATGGAAGAGGGTTCTATTTCTAGACCTATCATCATAGCTTATGTATAAGTTGTATCAAATTTTTCATTTTTTGTCAATACTTTTTTGATTTTTTTAAAAAATTTTTTTATTAAAAATAAATAAAGACATAATCACATACTATTGAATGCCTGATTTTACTATTATTTTCCTTTCATTATACTCAACCAAAAAATAATCCGGAAAACCTATAAATTCATCATATTTGTTTTCATTTTTAAAGGCTAATATCTGAAATTTTTCAACCTTACCTAAATTATATAATTTGTCTTCTTCGTAAAATCTTAAATCTCCATAGGGATAAGGAAATTCATAGTAATATAGATTTCCCTCCCTCAAAATATATACTGATTTTACTAAACCTTCATAATAATCTCCAGCTGTTGTTAACATATAAAGATTTCCTTTATTTAAATGTATTTCCTTTGCTGAAGCTACTTTTCTCTGTATATTCCAAAAAAAATTCGCCTCTCTTTTGAGTTTTTCTGAATCTGAAATAATATTAAGGGAATTACCTATATTAGAATAAAAAATCATTGATAATATTGAATATATTAAACCTATGAGAAGAATAACTATTAAAACTTCTATAAGAGTGAAACCCTTTTTATCTTTTGATTTCATATTGAATAAAATAAACATTATCTAATCTATATTCTTTTTCTATGACCTGAGGATAATCGCTCAAAGGCTTTTCCGAAATTTTAATATTCTCAAAATCCCTAAGTTTAAGTTTTCTGTCAAGTTCTGTTGTTTTATTGAAAATGCCAATTGAATACTCAATATCTTTTTTAGCTTTGTACAGCATATCAAACAAAACTCCAAAGGATACTGATATTATAACAATGGCAATGACAACCTCTATAAGAGTAAATCCTCTATTTCCAAACATCTATATCATCCTCAGTGTCTTCCTTGCCATCTGCACCAACAGACCTTAATTCATAGGGACGATTTATTCCAGGAGATAAATATAAAAATTCCCTTCCCCAAGAATCTTGCGGTAGTTTGTCAAGATACTGTCTCCACCTTACAGGCAAAGGAGGTATTGATGGTTTTTCTACTAAAGCTTTAATACCCTGTTCAGTTGTAGGATAAATGCCATTGTCAAGTTTATATTGTTCTAAGGCATCTTTTATTGCCTTCATCTGGATTTTAGTTGTTTCAACCTTTGCTTCATCAACTCTACCTGTTATTCTTGGTAAAATAAGTCCTGCTATCAATCCAAGGATAATAATAACAACTAAAACTTCAACTAATGTAAATCCTCTTTGATTAGGCATTAAATCTCACCTCCCTATTTTCTTATTCCTGAAGAAATTTCTGTAAGTGGTAAGATTACACTTATAACAATAAAGGCAACAACTAAACCTATTATGAGAATTGCTAAGGGTTCTATAAATCGTAACCAAAAATTAATTAATCTCATAGCTTGTCTGTCAAATAATTCGGCAATTAAATTCAATACCTTCTCCATTTCACCAGATTTTTCTCCTGTTTGAATTAGATTAACATAAACCTTTGGAAAAAGCTTGACTTCAGAAAAAACATCTTTCAAAGCCCTACCTTGTGATATTTCTTTGGCGATACCCTTCAGATTTTCTCTCATATAGTAGTTACTAATACTGCCTATGCTTAACTCAATACTTCTTACAATAGGTATTCCTGAAGTTAAACACATACTAAGCATTCTACTAAATCTTGTTATATCAAAATAATAGGAAATTTTACCTATGAGGGGAATTTTAAGTAAAAATTTTGAAAGTTTATCTCTTTTTAAAAATTTATTTTTAAAAACTAAAATTATTACCAATATAGGAATAAGATAAATTAAATATCCTAATCCCTGAGAGGCGGTAAGCATTATTTTTGTAATAAAGGGTAAATCCTTACCTAATCCTTTCAAGACTTGTGAAATCTTAGGTATTATCAAATTTACAACAAGAATTATAGATAACAAACTCATAACAATAACAAATAAGGGATAAGTAAGGGAAGAAAAAATTTTATTCTTTAGGTCAGAAGATTTATTTAAAAACTCTGAAGATATCATGAAAATCTTCTCTAAATTTTCCCCTCTCTCAGCCACTTTTAACATCTCTATAAAAAAATTATGAAATATCCCCGCTTTTTCAAAAGCTAAATGAATAGCTGAACCTCTCTCAATCTCCTCTTTAATTATTAATACTACCTGAGATATTCTTTTATTTCCGATTTGTGAATATATACTTTCCAATGATTGATTAAGCGTAAGTCCGGAAGATAGCATAAGTGAAAGTTGTAGCAGTAAGTAGGAAATTTCCTCATCTGACGGTTTTATATTGATAAAATTTCTAAGGCTAAAGTGTTCTGTTCTTCTTCTGAGCTCAAGAGGTCTTATCCCCTGACTTTTTAGAATCTCAAATGCCTTTGTTTTGTCAGCCTCATTTATGCTTCCAACCCTAAGTTCACCTTTATCATCAATGCCTTTATAGTAAAACATTACTTTAATTTTATCATTTTTTTGCCAAATAAGTTATATTTGACAGAATATGCCTTTTTTATTTAATTTTTAGTTTAATGAATATTTTAAGAGATTATAAATTAATTCCATTGGAGGAAGGGGAAAACTACATTCAAATTCTCTGCCCTGAAGGTTTTGATTTGACCATAATTGAAGAGATAAGATTTTTAAAGGTTAAAGAAATTTTCTTGAAAATTGTCTCTCCGGATGAGTTTTCTCAACAACTACAAAAAAAACTTTCTGAAGAAAATATTGAGATAGTAGAGCAGTCATCTGATGAAAAAAATACTAAGGATATTCTACTTGATGATGAAAAGTCCCCGGCTGTAAGTTTTGTAAACTCCATTCTGATAAAAGCCTCTGCTTTAAATGCCTCTGACATTCATCTTGAGCCCTATGAAAATCAGGCTCATGTGAGATTCAGGCTCGATGGTATGCTTCATACTTACAATACAATACCCATGTCTTTGTATGAAACCGTGGTTTCAAGAATAAAAATTCTTTCCAACCTCGATGTAGCAGAAAAGAAAATACCTCAGGATGGAAAGATAAGAGTAAAAATAGGAACAAAGGATATTGATTTAAGAGTATCAGTCATACCCTCAACTTTCGGTGAGAGAGTTGTACTGAGATTGCTTCAGAAATCTGAAAAAATTTTATCCATGGAAGAATTAGGACTTGAAGATTCAGACTTAAAAAGAGTAAAAAGGCTTTCTCAGAAACCCTATGGCATTATTTTAGCAACAGGACCAACGGGTTCTGGTAAAAGCACCACTCTTTATTCAATGATTTTAAATATAAAATCACCCCACAAAAACATAATTACCATTGAAGACCCTCCAGAGTATCAGATAGAAGGAGTAAGCCAAATTCAGGTAAATCCTAAAGTAGGACTTACCTTTGCTTCAGGATTAAGGTCTATTCTAAGGCAAGACCCTGACATTATTATGGTAGGTGAGATAAGAGACAGCGAAACTGCAGAGATTGCAGTTCATTCGGCACTAACTGGACATCTTGTACTGTCAACACTTCATACCAATGACGCCCCATCAACTATAACAAGGCTTGTAGACTTAGGTATAGAACCCTTTTTACTCGCCTCATCTTTGGAAGGCATAATTGCACAGAGACTCGTAAGAAAAATCTGCTCTGATTGTAAAACTTCTTATCATCCAGACAGAGATGAACTCAAGGAGCTTGGATTACAAGGTAATTTTACATTCTATAAAGGTATAGGTTGTGAAAATTGCATGCAAACAGGTTATAAAGGTAGAGTAGGTATTTTTGAGGTTTTAGAGTTTGATGAAGGCTTAAAAAAACTAATTATTAAAACACAAGATGCAAACGAAATAAGACATTCGGCAAAACAGAGGGGATTTACAAGCATGTTTGAAGACGGTGTAAAAAAAATAATAAAGGGTATAACAACATCAGCAGAGGTCTTAAGGGCTACTCAGATGGATGAAAACTATGTTTAATATGGTTTATACCGGCATAGATGGCACAAAATCTTATTCTATCTCCTATAATCCAATTAAAAAAACTTGGATGTCCTCATCAAGGGAAGGTAAAAAAATATATCTCATACCTTCAGATTTATGTTTCATCAAAAGGGAAAAGGCTTTCACAAATAAACTCTCTCAACTTTATTCCTACTATTCTCTTGAAATTGAAAAAAAGTTTGAGAATCTTCCCTTTGATATATCAGTTATTGAAGAAACATTCTATCTAGGTGTATATAAAGGATTTAATGAAAAAGACTTTTATAACGTAGAACTTGAGCCCTTTGCACTGGCGAGAGTTTTAAGTCTTATAACCAATAAAGGCTATATAATTGACGTAGGCAAAAGAAAAACAACCTTTGTCTATATAGAGAATGGTTTATTAAAAAGTTATAGGGTTGTTCTAAAAGGCACAAACTATCTTAAAGAATTAATCTCAAAGAGGAATATTTTATCAGAAGAAGAATCAGAGTCAATTCTACTTAAAAAGGGAACTGAATTTAATGAGATAAAGGAGGGAATCAAAGAAATTTTAGAGCAATCAGGATATGAAATAAAAAATTCACCAGTTGTTTTAAGTGGTGGCGCAGCTTACATAAAGGGTATCAGAGAGCTTTTTACAAACACTTTACAAAATAACTTCTGTCCTCCTGAACTCACCTCTGCCTTTGGTGCAAGCTTAAAATTCGCAATTAAAAACCCCTATCCAACTTTTATGAAACAAACTTTGACAAAAGAGGAAATAAAAAAAGCAGGTTTTGCTTTCTCATTAAGCATATTAATTTTTATAGCCTCTATAATTGCAATAGATAAGATTTACTCAGTTGAAAACTTAAGGGAAATTCAAAAAAGAGAATTTAAAAAAACATTCCCTGGAACCCCCGTGATATCAATGCAGGAACAGATAAAGACCAAATTTTCAAAAGGTGAAAAATATGAACTTACTAAAAAAATAAGTAATCTTAGTGAAAAACTTAAAGAGGGGATAACGATTACATCCTACGAATACAGAGATGGGATTCTAAACATAAAGGGAGAAGGACCTCAAGATATAGTGTCACAGCTTAACCCAAAAAGCATAAAGAGCACTGCTAAGGGCACAGTTGAATTTGAGGTTGAAATAAGGTGATTTACATAGTCAGGGCAAAAACATTAAAAGTTATAGCCCTACTAATGTCTTTTTTTCTTATTGTTATCTTCTTACTAACTTATTTCCATAAAAGAGAAAGATTTTACAGAGAATATATAAAACACAAAGAGATAATGTTTATTATTGCCAATCACAAAACTAAAACAAAAATGGAAATTAACGAAAGTACTATAAAAAATATAATCTCCCAAAATGGAGGTGAGTTTAAATCTTTTGCTAAAATAACAGACGGATATGAGATTAAAGGTAAAAACCTAAGCGGCATAAGAATTCCTCAATTTATCTTTACTCTTGAGAATGAAGGTTTAGAGATTGCTAAATTTAAAGCAATAGATAACACAAACAACGGTATTTACGATTTTGAAATACTTATAAAATGATTATTTTCCTCGTGCTTATTATTTTTTTGACCTCTTCTTACTATGTGATTAATTTATATGATTCAATAAAGAGCACGGATTCATATATTCAACAAGTATATAAAAAAACTCAAGCTTACTATATTTTTGAATCAGCACTACCAATTGCAATAGAAAAATTAAAGGAAGATGACCGCTCCTTTGATAGTCTAAAGGACAATTGGGCATATCCTCTAATATTTAAAAATGAAATTGGAGACATAACAGTCACTATTTATGATGAAGATAGATTCATCAACCTAAATCTTGCAGGAGACCCCCTATGGGAAAAAAGAATTGAAAGATTTTTGAAAATTC
>CAZYLC010000002.1:49044-49361 GCA_964648755.1 uncultured Thermodesulfovibrio sp. | reverse complement strand
AAAATTCTCAACATTGACAGTATATACCTAAAAAATCTATTAATCTGGATTGGAAAGAAGGAAGGTTCTTTAGACTTAAAATTTCCCATAAAAAGAGCTCCCTTACACTCAAAGGAAGAATTAATTTATATAGGATTCAAAAATGACGATTTACTCGGCAAAAATATGGGAGAAGAATTTTTCCCAGGACTCCTCAATTTAAGTACTATCTATTCCTCAGGGAAAATAAACGTAAACACAGCAACTTTAAATGTTTTAATGGCTATTGATGAGAGAATTGATAAAAATATGGCAATGAAAATTATAGAGAGAAGAAA
>CAZYLC010000002.1:42853-49033 GCA_964648755.1 uncultured Thermodesulfovibrio sp. | reverse complement strand
TATAAACGAGCTTATTTTAGTAGAAGGCATGAATTTTGATATTTTATACAGCCTTTTCAAATATGTTGATGTAAAGAGTAGGTTCTTTCACATAATAACCGAATTTCGCATTGGAGAAACCTTAGCAACTTTTGAGGTAATATATGATAGGGATGAAGGTAAAGTTGTATGGAAAAAAATAATTTGAAAAAAGAATTGCAAAATGATATTAAAAGATGTATAATTTAAAAAATTCTGAAAAAAGTCATGTTTAGATTATAGGAAAGGAGGATAGATTTATGAAATTTTTAATGAAATTGATGGGGTGTTTACTAATTCTTGCATTTCTAAACAGTTGCGGTGATGGTGGGGACAGCGGAGGTACTGAGCGATTGCGGACTGTACAGGTATTGCCACCAACTCTAAATAAAACAGTTATAGATGCTGATGTGGCAACATGGAAGGACGTTAATGGGGATGGATTTGTCTGTGATTTTATTAACGATACATATACAATAAAGCCTGACTTAGTTGATGTGACAATAGCAGTAAGAACCTTGCCAAATTTGCCTTCAGGTTTAGTAGCCTCACCTGTAAGAGTAGATAGCGCTGAGATAATCTTTACTCCTTCAAGCTCTTCAGTTCCTCCAATTCCTACCCAATACAGAGCATTGGGTGTAGTTATTAATCCCGATACAGAAACCACCTTTAGCTTAGATGTGGTCCCTCAAAACATAAAGATAGCTTTAGTTGACAGGCTCATCTGTTCTGACACCATCTAACAATACTATGTGGAAATAAAATTCAAAGTCATTGAAATCAATTCAGGCAAGGAAGAAACAGTTCAGACTGCTCTTACTGTAAAATTTGCTGATTTTGCGGAATAAGAATAGGAGGGTTGAGATGAAGTTGAGAGCAATTATAATAGGATTAATTATAACACTATCACTTTTTATCTTTGCCTCAAATGGATTTTCAGATTGGTCTGTAAGTCCTGCTTCCATAAATTTTGGTGATGTACCCATAGGAACAAGTAAAACAGTAACATTAACAATAACTAACACAAATGCTCCCGGAGGAGCTAATATATCAACAATAGAATTTTATCCTTCAATATCGCAAGTTAAAGCCACTTTAGTCGGAGCTTTACCAATTTATCCTGGTGAATCAAGAGTAGTAGCTGTTACATTTACCCCGACTACAAGAGGTAACTACTCTGGAGAATTAGTAATAGTAACTAATGACCCCACCAAACCATCTACATCTATTACTTTTACAGGCACATCTAATTACACTTCTGCTCTGTCTGTATCTCCAACTTCCATTAATTTTGGTGACGTGCCTGTTGGTACTTCTAAATATACTTATTTAACTATTAAGAATAATGGTACTTCCAATGCTCAAAATATTAGAATATCCTCTTCTAATTCAGAAATTACTCTTGATACTACTGCTATAAGTACTTTAACACCTGGTGAATCAAGAACAATCAGAGTTACTTTTACACCAACTGCAAGAGGAAATTACGTCGGTGAAATTTTAATACTCTATGAAAGCCCCACGACTCCAGCAATAACCGTTCCGTTTATAGGAACTTCTTCTTATGGCACAGGTATAGATGTATCACCAACATCAATAGACTTTGGCACAGTGCCTGTTGGACTTTCAAAAGATGATGTTTTAAGAGTAGGGAATAATGGAAATAGCAATCTTAATGTGACAATTACCACTACAACGGGGATGCCCTTTACAGTATCCAAATCTTCATTTACTCTTCGCCCTGGACAGGTAGAAACTCTTATCGTTAATTTTAGCCCCACAGAAAAAGGATTTTATGTCGGGGCGCTAACAGTAGTATCCGATGATATAAACACACCAAAAGTTGTAGTATCCCTTATAGGTAATACAGAAGCAGAATTTGGACTTACCTTCTTCCCAACAATAATGAATTTTGGATATGTTCAGTTAAATACAAGCTATGAAAGAATGTTAAGACTTTACAATGTGAGTTCAAATATTGTTAATGTCTCTATGTCTATACAAAACATTAGAGGGAGTGCATTCTCTTTTCCTTCATCTGTAATAACTTCTTTTTCAATGATTCCAGGAGAGATGAGACAAATACCTGTAAAATTTACACCTACTGCGATATTTAACTATTCAGGCTTCCTTTATATCACTACTAATACCGGGACTGCAAGAATATCTCTATTAGGAACTGGTTCTGAAACAGGAACAGTCGGGCTTGAACCACAGAATCCTCCTCCTTCCTCAGGTGGTGGCGGTGGAGGTGGATGTTCAATCAGTGGAACAAGAGAGGCTTCAGCTTTTGGAAATGCTATTCTGATGTTTTTACCTGTTATAGCAATAGCTTTAAGAAAACTTTACAGAAAAATAAGATAAACTGCCTAAAACTCGGGGAGGAATAATTCCTCCCCTTTTTAATGAAAATCTTTTTCGCCTATTCAATTCTATTTATAGTAGTCTTACTAACTAAAAATAATATACTCCCCTATCAACTAAAAAATCTTCTAATCCCCTTTACCCTTTTAACTCTAACTTTTTTATTTTCTGACAGATTGAAGCTTAAATTTAATTGGCAAGATTTGTTTTTTGGCTTTAAAACAACTTTCTATATTTTATTAATACCTCTCCTTGTTTTTTTCCTATTTTTCGGTGGAATTACCTATCCTTCACCAACACAAATAATTTATCTTGCCTTTGCAGTAGCTATTCCTGAAGAGATGTTTTTTAGGGGCTTTATTCAGGAAAAGCTCGGGAACACTTGGAAGGCTATCATCATTACAAGTTTACTTTTTTCTTTTGCCCACATACCAAATCTTATTTTTCAGGGAGATTATCTCTCCTCCCTCACTTTTTTCCCCTCTCTAATCATGGGTTGGCTATATATGAAAAGGTCAAACCTTTTACCGTCAATAATTTTTCATTTCTTTGCCAATTTATTTTATAATTCTATCTCTTTTAATTTTATGTTAAAATAATCACATGTTTTATCTAATACCTATGCTATTATCCCTATCAATTCTACTAAGTATCTCTTCACTAATATTTACAGTTAAGGTTAGTGCCCTTAATCCTCCTATTGTTCTTGAAGAAAAACCTTCTATTGAGAATATTCAAAATCAGTTTGCCAAAATTTATAAAAGTGATAATTCAATTTCAAGGGGTATAGGTGATATTAAAATTCTCGCTATTGCCTCTGGTTCTACTAATATGGCTCTTATTTCCTATGGAGGAGAAATGAAAACTGTAAAATTAAGAAGTAAAATCGGTGAATATGAGGTCAAAGAAATAAAACGAAATTATATTTTAATCTCAAAGAGCGGAAAGGTTGAAAAAATTAGCTACGCCTTTGAAAAATCAGAGAGTTCATCCGATAACAAAGTAGCAAAAATAGAGAGTTTTACAAAAAGGGAGATTGAAAAACTAACTCATGATCCGGGAGTTCTTTTTCAAGAAATAAGGCTTAAACCTTTTATTGAGGATGGTAAAACAAGGGGTTTTACCTTTGAGTGGATTAAACCCGGAAGTATTTTTGAAAAAGCAGGCATTAAACAAGGAGACGTCCTCTTGTCCATAAATAACATAGAGATAAAATCAGGAGAAGATGCCTTTAAAATTCTTCAAGCATTGAGGAATGAACCATCATTAAAAGTCTCTCTTTTGAGAGATGGCAAAAATATTGATGTAAATTTGAGGGTAGATTAGATGAGAAAAATATCATACATAACTTTTTCAATATTACTTTTGCTATCCTCCCTTTCCTTTGCTCAAACAGCTGAGGAAATGGAAAAAATAGCTGAGGAACATAAAAAAACAGGCAAGTTTTACTTAAATTTTCAAAATGCTGATATTACATCTTTAGTTAAATTCATGTCCGAACTCACAGGTAGGAATATAGTTCTTGACCCTAATGTTAAAGGAAATATAACTGTTACCTCTGCTAAACCTGTAACAAAGGAAGAAGCATGGGATTTATTTTTATTATCATTAACTTTACAGGGATATGGAACAGTTGAGGAAAAAGGCTTTGTTAGAATAATCCCTATAGGACAGGCTATCCCTTTGGCAAATATTAAAACCCCTAAATATTCTGGCGAAGTGGTAATATACATTTACAAGGCTGAATTTTCAAATGCTACACAATTACTTCAGGCTATTCAGCCTTTTGTTTCAACTTATGCAAAAATCTCAGTTTATCAAGGATCAAATTCAATAATTGTGGCAGATGTGGCAAAAAATATTGAAAAAATAAAATCTGTACTAAAAGAACTTGACTCACCTGAAAAAGGTTTCCAAGTAAAGTTATATAAACTTGAGAAAGCTTCTGCTGAAAGTGTATTTCAAACTTTGCAAGGTTTTGTAATGATGATTCATCAACAATTAGGAAGTTTATCTGCTATATCTCTAAGTAGAGAAAGTAATGCAGTGGTCGTAGCAGGAAATGAAAATGTTCATAGAATAATGAAAGATGTAATCTCAACAATAGATCAACAAAGTAGTAGCTTGGGTGAAAGAGGTTTTTATGTTATCCAGTTGAAATATATCTCTGCAGAGGAGATTTATAAGAGTCTACAGTCAATTTTTTCTGGGATAACGAGCATAACTCCTGTAGCACAACAAACAAACCCTACAGTAAGCTTCAAAGAACTTGAAACACCCTTAAAAAAGGAACAAACTCAGGAAAAAAAAGCAGCTCAATCAATAGGTTCTATACAGACAAAAGAAGGCATGAAAATAGGATTTGATAAAGGAACAAATGCTGTTATTCTTTATGCAAGCACTCAAGAATACGAAGGACTTAAAACACTTATTGAAAAATTGGATGTAAGAAGAAAGCAAGTGCTAATAGCAGCATCTGTAGTTGAGATGAGCACAAGCAGTGCCTTTGAAATAGGAGCAAGATGGCAAATTACAGGTAAGCACGGAGGAGCTGTTTTTGGCGGGGCTACTAAGGAAAATTTATACAGTGCTTTACTTTCAGGAAATTTTCTATTAGGAGCTCTAAGCGAAGCAGGAAGAAGTGTAACCATAGGAGATTCAACAATTTTTTTCCCTGACCTTGTTCTTCTCTTCTCACTTATTGAGAAAGGAAGTGGATTTAATCTGATTTCTAATCCTAAGGTTTTAACATTAGATAATCAAGAAGCAGTGATAAAAGTTGGGCAGGTAATTCCATATGCCTCTGGAGTAAAGTTTGATGTAAATGGTCAACCTGTAATAACCTATGACTACAAAGAGGTAGGATTAAACCTAACTGTAACTCCTACAATTGCTACAGGCAATTTAAGACTTCTAATAAGTCTTCAGTTACAGGAAATAATAAGCTACATAAATCCTCAAGTGGGACAATTAAGTTATGCTGTGCCTGTTACTTCAAACAGACAACTCAACTCTGATGTGGTCGTTGAAAAGGGACAAACAATAATAATTGGTGGGCTTGTAAGCACAAGAACTTTAAAAAGCGTGGAAGGCGTCCCTATACTGCAGGATATTCCATTGATTGGAAATCTTTTTAAGAGAAAAACTGAGAATGAAGATAAAGTCTCACTTTTTATATTTTTAACACCTTATATTGTTGAAACACCAGAGGAGTTATCCAAAATAACTCAAGAACATCAAAAAATTTCTGAGGAACTCAAAAAGATAATGAACAAGAGAAATGAAAAAGATTAAACCTAAAAATCTTTTCTTTCCATCCCTCCTATGCATTGTTCTCGTTTCCCTATTAATCTTTTTAATCTTCCCTAAATTTCTTTTATTAGACCAATTATTACAAAAAAATGGTATTTATATTATCCCTAAATCTGTTAAAGAGGGATTTTTTAGGATAGAATTCGAAGACACTGTTATATACGACAAAAATTATAGAATTGGTAAATTTAAGAAATTGGATATCCTTTTTGCACCCTTTTATCTTGCCGTCAATGCAAAGGATTTATCAGGATTTTTTGAAATTAAATATTATTTTTTAAGTAAGGGATATTTAATTAAAGCCAAGGATATGAGTTCCTTTGAAAAATTCTATATCAAAGAAGCTAATATTGAATTGAAAAAAGGCATACAAGGACAGGTAAAACTTGAGAGTGTAAAAATATCAGGAACTAATATTGACGCTATAAATATTATATTTAAAGAAAAGACTTTCGATATAACTCTTCAAGGCAAGGAAATTAATTC
>CAZYLC010000002.1:34916-42843 GCA_964648755.1 uncultured Thermodesulfovibrio sp. | reverse complement strand
GAGGCAGTGGTATAATTGTCATAGATAATAAAAGCATTCTTGACTCGAAGTTAACAGGAGAGGTTATAGATAAAAATATGAAAATAATTGTAGGCGGCTCAATTAAAAATATAATTTTCCAGTTACAACCTAATCCTTAATTTTTTTAAGTACCTCCTCCATAACCTCAACTGGCGCAGGGATAGATGTCCATATTTCAAAAGCTTTTGCTGCTTGCCAAAGTAACATTCCAATTCCGTCTATAATTGTACATCCTCTGTTTTTTGCCTCTTTTAATAGAGGGGTTTTAGTATAAATAAGGTCAATGTATGTTTGACCCTTTTTTAAAACAGATGGGTCAAGGGGCATGGGGTCATCTTTTTTTAAACCTAAGGATGTAGCATTTATTACAATATGGATTTTCCCCATTATTTCTGGTTTAATCTGTTCAATAACTTCTATCTTACCGATATCACTAAAAGATTCCTTGATTTTATAAGCCTTTGAGGGAGTCCTGTTAAATATAAAAAGATTTGCCCCTTCCTTTAAAACACCATAAGCAACTGCTTTAGCTGCACCACCAGCACCTAAAAGGAGAATAAATTTATCCTTAAGGGAGATATTGTCCTCTTTTAATGATTTTACAAAGCCGTATGCGTCTGTATTGAAGCCCTTTAATTTACCTTGTTCATTTAATATTGTATTTACTGCTCCAATATATTTTGCTTCTTCAGATATTTCATCAAGGCAATTAATAACTGCCTCTTTGTGTGGCACTGTTATGTTTACTCCCTTTATATTCAAAGCTCTTATGGCCTCTACAGCCTCCTTTAATTCTTGCTTTTTTACAAGAAAGGGCACATAGCAGTAGTCAAGTCCAAGCTCCTTAAAAGCAGCATTGTGCATAAGGGGTGAAAGTGTATGTTCTATAGGGTCTCCGAATATGCCAACAACCTTTGTTTTTCCCGTAATCATGGGTTATTGTAGCAAATAGTTATTATCAGTATCAATTAATGAAAAAGGGGGGTTACTCCCTACATTGATTAATATATTATTTTTATTATATGATTTAAGATTATCCTAAAACTTTCAGGGAGGGTTCTATGCAAGATGCTATGAAAAAGTACCATGAAGAATTGAAAAACTTTAAACTCCAAGTGCCAGAGAAATTCTCCTTTCCTCTGGATGTTTTTGACAAATGGGGTGATGCTACTGCCTTAATATGGACAAATGGAGAGAGTATCCAAAAATTCTCCTTCAAAGACCTTACGTTGCTTTCAAGTAAATTGGCAGGCGGATTAAAAAGCCTTGGAATAAATAAAGGTGATAAAGTTTTAATTCTTCTTCCCAATGTTCCTCAATGGTGGGTAATAATTCTTGCCATAATGAGATTGAATGCCATTGCTATACCAGGCACCACTTTGTTAACTCCTAAGGATATAGAATACCGATTAAAAGCCGCAGATATAAAAGCTGTAATATCTGATTCAGAGAATGCCTCTAAAATAGAAGAAGCAGTTAATAAGCATGGGAAGGATGTATTATTAATTAATGTAGACAATCAAGCTGGATGGAAAAATTATAATGATGTGATAAACAGTGACGCTTTTGTTGGCGAAAGAACTTTTTCCGATGACCCTGCCTTTATATTCTTCACATCAGGTACAACGGGCCTTCCTAAAATGGTATTACATACTCAGGTAAGTTATCCCCTTGCACATAAAATCACTGGAAAATTCTGGCTTGACCTCAAACCTGGAGACATACACTGGAATATATCTGACACTGGCTGGGCAAAGGCAGCCTGGTCAAGCTTCTTTGGTCCCTGGAATATGGGTGCTACTGTTTTCACCTATCACAGAAAAGGAAAATTCTCTCCTGCTTTGATAGTGGATACCCTTAAACGATATGAAATTAATACCCTCTGCGGACCGCCAACTGCTTACAGAATGATCGTAAAGGAATTTCCTTTAGAAGAACTCAAATTTAAAACAGTGAGACACTTTGTTGCTGCAGGTGAACCTCTTAATCCAGAGATTATAAATATATGGAAAGAAGCCACAGGAGAATGGATATATAATGGATACGGGCAGACTGAAACAGTAAATACCCTTGCCATGTTTAGATTTATTCCTATGAAAGCAGGAGCAACAGGCATGCCCACTCCGGGATTTCAAATTGACATAATAGATGATGATGGTAAGCCTCTTCCACCAAATACAGAAGGTAACATCGCGATAAAAATTAATCCTGAAAGACCAGTAGGCTTGTTTAAAGAGTATATAGGAGATAAACTGGAAATGGCTGCTGCTTTCAGAGACGAATGGTACTACACAAGGGATAGAGGATACAAGGACGAAGAAGGATATTTCTGTTTTGTAGGGAGAGAAGATGATGTCATAATAAGTGCTGGATACAGAATAGGACCCTTCGAAGTAGAAAGTGCCCTTATCAAGCATCCTGCTATTAAAGAAGCTGCAGTAGTTGCAAGTCCTGATGAAGTGAGAGGAGAAGTTGTAAAAGCCTTTATTGTGCTAACTCAAGACTATGTACCTTCAGAGGAGCTTACTAAGGAAATTCAGGATTTTGTCAAGAAAGAGACAGCTCCTTATAAGTATCCAAGAAAAATTGAATTTGTTGATGAACTTCCAAAAACAATCAGTGGTAAAATAAAGAGAAAAGAACTCAAACTTAAGGAATTCGGGAAGCTTCCAAAATAAATGTCATACATAGCTGTCATAGGTGCGGGAAGCTGGGGAACAACCCTTGCTTCCCTTCTTTCAAAAAAAGGCTTTGATGTTGTCCTTTGGGCAAGGGAAAAGGATATCGTTGAATCAATTAACTATCGTAAAGAAAATACCCTCTATATGCCTGGGATTCCCTTGCACGAAAACCTTGTTTGCACAGATAATATTTTTCAAGCAGTAAAAAAAGCAAGATTTGTAGTCAACGTTGTTCCTACTCAGTTTATAAGAACTATTTTTACACCTATAAAAGATAGTCTTAACGGTGAAACAATAATAGTAAGTGCCTCAAAGGGAATTGAAAAAAAATCTCTTAAAACTCCATCGCAAATTTTAAATGAAATATTTAATAAAAACATTTATGTACTTTCAGGTCCCAGTTTTGCAATTGAGGTAGCCAAGGAAAAGCCTACTGCTGTGACTCTTTCAGGTTTTGACAGAAAGGAAAGACTCCTTCTTCAAGAGATATTTAGCACAAATTATTTTAGAGTTTATGAACATGATGACCCCATTGGTTCTGAAATTGGAGGAGCTATAAAAAATGTTATTGCTATAGCATCAGGTATATGCGATGCTCTTGATCTTGGCAACAATGCAAGGGCAGCACTCATTACAAGAGGACTTCATGAAATAATGAGGCTGGGTAAAAGAATGGGTGCAAAGGAGATAACCTTTTCAGGATTAAGCGGGCTTGGAGACCTCTTTCTTACATGCACATCTACCTTGTCAAGAAATTATACAGTAGGATTTAGGCTTGGTAAGGGAGAAAGTATGCAGGAAATCTCTCAAAGTATGCGCTCTGTTGCAGAGGGTGTTGAAACAAGTCAATCTGCTATGGAACTTGCCTTAAAATTAGGTATTGAGATGCCTATCACTGAACAGGTCTACCAGGTAATATACGAAGGAAAGAATCCAAAAGAAGCAACGATGGACCTAATGAATCGTGCATTAAAACCTGAATTTTATTGAAAATATATATTTTTCTCTGGTATTATTCAATATGCTTGTAATAACCCTATTGTCCCTTTTTTTATTTGTAAACTGCGCATGGGCTGATAAACTCTGTCTTAAAGAAATAGATGGAGAAAAGGTCTATACAAATCTCTGCGAAAGAGGTAGTAAATCTCTTTTACTAAAAAAATCTTCTTCCAAGGGAGACACAAAATCTAAACCCCAAATTCCCCAAATTGTTTCAACTTACTCAAGAGAACAATTAGAAAAAATTGTGGAGGATAAAGCTAAAATTTACGGAGTAGATGCTAAGCTTATTAAAGAGATTATAAAGGAAGAGTCAAATTGGAATGTATATGCCACATCTTATAAGGGTGCAATGGGACTTATGCAGTTAATGCCTGCTACGGCACTTCTTATGGGGGTAGGCAATCCCTATAATCCTGAGGACAATATAGATGGTGGAATTAGATACATGAAGTATCTTCTTGAAAGATTTAATGGCAACTTAAATCTTGCCCTTGCAGCATATAATGCGGGTCCGAATCTCGTAGAATCCCTTGGCAGGATACCTAATATTGCCGAGACACAGCATTATGTGGCAAGAATCTCTATGAGATATAACGGAACAGCCCCAGCCTATTCAGAGACAGCCTCCTTTAAAAGGAAAAGTGCCCCTATAAAAGCTGTAATTCTCTCTGATGGAACTGTACTTTACACTAACAGGGAGGATATTTATCTATGGACCAGAAAATAGTAGAAGAAATTCTCCAATTAAAAAAACAAAAAAATGCCATTATCCTTGCCCATAATTACCAAAGAGATGAAATACAGGAAATAGCTGATTTCGTAGGTGACTCCTTAGAGCTAAGTAGAACAGCAACAGAGATAAAATGTGATGTAATTGTATTCTGTGGGGTACATTTTATGGCAGAAACTGCAGCAATTCTAAATCCTGAAAAAACAGTCCTCCTTCCTGAGATTGATGCAGGTTGTCCTATGGCAGATATGATTGATGGAGAAAAATTGAAAAAATGGGCATCTCAGTATCCTGATGCACCTATTGTTTCATATGTAAATACAACTGCTGAAGTTAAAGCTTTAAGCTATGTTTGCTGTACTTCTGCAAATGCACCTCAAATAGTGAAAGCTGTTCCTTACAATAAGATTCTTTTTGTTCCCGATAAAAATCTTGCTTTCTGGGTAATGAAAAAAGTTCCTGATAGGGAAATTATCCCTTGGGATGGATTTTGTCCTACTCATCACATGTTAAAAAGAGATGATGTATTAAGAGCAAAGGAGATGTATCCAAAAGCATTGGTAGTTGTCCATCCTGAATGTAGACCTGAAGTAATAGAACTTTCTGACCATGTGGCATCCACATCTGGGATGGTAAGATTTGCAAAATCTTCATCTGCAGAGGAATTCCTCATTGGAACAGAAGTAGGACTCCTTTACAGACTCAAAAAGGAAAATCCAGACAAAAATTTCTATCCTATAAAAAAAACCATGCTTTGTCCAAATATGAAAATTACCACCCTTGAAAGCGTGCTTACAGCTTTACGTGAGATTAAGTATGTAATAAATGTGCCTGAAGAAATTAGAATAAGGGCAAAAGAGGCTCTTAAAAGAATGTTTGAGTTATATAAGCCTGCTTCTAAATGACCATAAATCCTCTTGAAAATTTAATTATTCAAAAAATTAAATCACAAGGACCTATTCCCTTTGACGAATTCATGCAGATTGTTCTTTACTATCCAGGATTGGGATACTACATGAAAGAAGACTTTAAAATAGGGAGACAGGGAGATTTTTTTACCGCTTCTCACCTTGGTAAAGTATTTGGAATAATTTTAACAAAAGCCCTTTTTGAACTATGGCAAAAAATGGGTTGTCCTGATAACTTTTCAATTACTGAAATAGGACCTGGTATGGGATACCTTGCTCAAGATATTTTAGAAGAAATCCAGCAAAACAAAGTTTTCTCTCACATTGTCTTCAAATATAATCTGATTGAGATCAATCCAGAACTAATGAAAATTCAAAAGGAAAGACTTAAAGATTACTCTGAAAAAACTATTTGGTATAATACAATTGAAGAGGTAACCCCCTTTGAGGGAATTGTAATATGCAATGAAATATTGGATGCTCTACCCGTAAGAATATTTGAAATCAAAAATAAAAAGCCCTTTGAAGTCTATGTCACTGTTGACAAAAATGAAAATCTTAGTGAAATCCTTATGCCTGCAAGAGATGATACAGTTGACTATTTAGAAAAATTTGCAGCCTGTGTTTTTCAATTAGAGGAATATCGCTCAGAAATTAACTTAGTAATGAAAGAATTTATTGAAAAGGTATCGTCAGAAATAAAAAGAGGATATGTACTAATTTTTGACTATGGTTTTGACAGTAGCGAATATTTTTCTCCTGAAAGAACTCGAGGAACTTTGTTATGTTACTGCCGGCATACCATAAACGATAATCCTTATACAAATATAGGACAACAGGACATAACAAGCCATGTTAACTTTTCAGCCCTTGAGAAATGGGCAAAGGAGACAGGATTTAATGTGGAGAATTATACCTCTCAAAGTAAGTTTCTCATATCCCTTTGCGATGAAAATCTGCTCATGAGATTAGATAAAGAGGGACTTATAAACAAATTTAAAAGACTTGTGCTCCCCCATGGAATGGGGGAAACACATAGAGTTATGATTTTATCAAAATTTTAATAAGGCTTCTTACCTTTTATGTTACCTGCTGGGTTGTAATTACAAACCCAGATTTCCTCTCCTCTCTGGCATAATGCTCTACCACAACCTACTTCTTTTGTTTCTCTCCAAACAATCTGTGTATAATGCTCACATACTTTACCTACTTTACAACTAGCAGATGAATAATCATAGTTAAATCTCTCTTCTGCCCAATAATCAACCACATACTTTGCTGTAACTGGATAATTTGACCAGAATATATTTTCTCCGTAATTACTGCTTCTGTGTATCATTCTACAGTTATATGTTCGACTTAACTTATATGCCCAATCTTTCGCAAGCTCTTCCATTTCCGAAGACCATTTTAAAGCTGAAACACCCAACCTGCTTCGCCAATTATTATGCTCTGCAAGTAAAGTCTCCTTCTCGCTTGCTGAAAGTTCTGCATAATATCGTTTAGCAGAATGTGGATATTGATAACTTGAACAATTAACCAAGAAAGTTAACAAAAAAATCATTATGATTATCTTTTTAATACCAATTCCATTTTCTTTCATCAAAATCCTGCTTTTGTAAGTTCCTTTATTATTGCCTGTCCTATTACATTTCTCTGAATCTGATTAGTGCCCTCATATATCTGAAGGATTTTTGCGTCTCTCATCATTTTCTCAACAGGATACTCCTTCATGTATCCTGAACCACCCATAACCTGAACAGCATCAACAGTTACTTTCATAGCTACATCTGTAGCAAAGGTCTTTGCTATGGCAGAGGCTTTTGTTATATCCTTTGCACCACTGTCAATATATCTTGCCACAGAATAAACAAGAGCCCGTGCAGCCTCAATCTGAATTGCCATATCGGCAAGCAAGTGTTGTACTGCTTGAAAACTTATTACAGGCTGACCAAACTGTATTCTCTGTTTTGCAAATTTAGCTGCCTCCTCAAAAGCTCCTTGAGCAACGCCTAATCCTTGAGCTCCCACTCCAACACGGCTTTGGTCAAGAGTTTTCATAGCAACAATGAATCCCATTCCTTCTCTACTAAGGAGATTTTCCTTAGGGATTCTGCAGTCTTCAAAAATCAACTCTCTTGTTGCCGATGCTCTTATTCCCATTTTGTTTTCCTTTTTACCAAAGGTAAATCCAGAGGTTCCCTTTTCTACAATAAATGCAGAAGCTCCTCTTGCGCCTTTACTTTTGTCTGTAAGGGCTATTACTGTATAAATCTCTGCTTCTCCACCATTTGTTATCCACTGTTTTGTTCCGTTAAGTATATAATAGTCACCATCCTTTGTAGCTGTTGTCTGAATTCCACCTGCATCACTCCCTGCATTTGGCTCTGTAAGAGCAAAAGCAACAAGCCTTTTGCCATCAGCAATGTCCGGGAGGTATTTTTCTTTTTGATCATCATTGCCAAATAAAAGAATAGGATAAGTACCAAGTGCATTTGCTGCATAGGTGGTGGATACTCCAAGGCATACCCGAGATAGTTCTTCAACTACCAAACAAAGTTCAAGAGCACCAGTTCCGAGTCCAC
>CAZYLC010000002.1:25472-34906 GCA_964648755.1 uncultured Thermodesulfovibrio sp. | reverse complement strand
ATACTGTTCTGGTATAAAGACTCTGAACATATCTGCCTGTGCCAGAGTTTTCATAATTTCCCATGGAAACTCTCCTGTTTCATCAAGCTCTGCTCTCATAGGCAAAACATGTTCTTCTGCAATCTGTCTTGCTAAGTCTTTTATCATCCTTTGATCTTCTGTTAAAAAATAATCCATTAAAACCTCCTCTATCCTGATATATCTGCCCCATCCACAAGAAGGGTGGGTGAACCAATGTTTCCGTAAAAAGTTAAATCGTTACCTGTTGCTTTGATATTTTTAAAAAATTCTGCTATATTACCTGAGATGACAACCTCTTTTACAGGATATTTAATTTCACCCTTTTCCACATAAACTCCAGCTATACCAACAGAAAAATCTCCACTAACTGGATTAGCAGTATGCATACCCATAACATCAAGAACATAAACTCCTCTGTCAATTACATTTAACAACTCATTGAAAGAATATTTATGCTCTATACTATCTAAATATAAATTAGTAGGTCCTACAATTATCCCTCTGTCTGTTCTAATGGCATTACCTGTTGAAATATTTAATCCAGATCTTTTAGCCGTATAACAGTTATGCATTAAGCCTCTAAGCACTCCCCTTTCAATAAGGATTTTGTTTTTTGTGGAGACCCCTTCTCCATCAAAAGGAGTTGAGCCGAATTTTTCAGATATCAGTCCATTGTCAATAATATTTAACTGCTCATTTATCACTGTCTTATTCATTTGATTAATAAAAATTGATTTACCAAGTAAAAAATTTTCAGCAGAAAGTGATTGTGCCATGAGCTCAAGAAATTCAGCTGCTACTGCAGAATCCAGCAATGCAAAGCCTTTAAAAGATTTTATTTTTTCTCCATTAAGAAGCATTACAGCCCTTTTTGAAGCATCCTTGCCTATTTCCTCAAATTTAATATTCTTGAGAAATCTTTCAGCCCTGTATGACCATCCCATCTGAGAGTCTTTATCTTCAGCAATTGCAATAATATGAGCTGTTATGCTGGTAAAGGTATGGGAAAGTCTCAAACCTTTTGAATTTACTATACCTTTTTCCTCAAAGGATACATTTATTTCAGCATTTCTCAACCTTTTTACTCTTTTATCAGAAAGAGCTCCCCTCTGCATTTCCATTAAAAAGTCAAATAAATTATTTTTTGCCTCTTCCAGTTCTTCGTCAAATACTTTAATTGGTTTTATCTCCTCTGGTTCAGGAAATTGAATAAAATCATCTGGATCAGAGTTTTCTGCAAGAATTAATGCAGCCTTAAAAGCATCTGTTATTTTTTGAGGTTCAACACATGAAGAAAATCCTAATTTACTATCCTTTAAAACCCTTATTGAAAAAAAGTCTTTTGAAGAGATTTTATTTTTATCATAAGTTAAATCTTTGCCTTCTATGGAAAATGATTTTTTCCTTAAGTAGTAAACTTCCCATTCTGCGTTTATTTTAGGAATAAATTTGTTAATCTCATTCAAAATATGTTGCTGAAGCATACTCTGACTCCCAGACAGTGACTAAATGTAGCCTAACAGAAGTTTTCTCCAGTTTATCCTTTAGAGATAAGTAAATCCATCTTGCTATATTCTCACTGGAAGGATTTATTTCTTTAAAAGGAGGGACTTCATTAATAAATGTATGGTCTAATTGAGAAATTACCGTATCTGTTATACTTTTTAACTCCTTAAAATCTATTGCAAGTCCTATTTCATTTAATTCCTCAGAAATAACTTCAACTTCTACTTTCCAATTATGTCCATGAATATTCTCACATTTTCCTTTATATCCCCTTAGCTGATGGGCAGCGTCAAAATCAGTAACTATTTTAAGTTTGTACATTACTTGGCTTCTTTTTTGAAAACTGTAATATAGGGGATGTTTCTAAACATCTCTTGATAATCAAGTCCGTATCCAACTATAAATTTATTTGGCACAGAGAACCCTATATAGTCAATTGGAACTTCAATAATTCTTCTGTCTTTTTTATCAAGAAGTACGCAGATTTTTAAAGAGGCAGGGTTTTGTTCAAGTATTTTCTCTCTAATATGCTGAAGAGAAATTCCCGTATCGATTATGTCATCAACAAGAAGGATGTCCTTGCCTTGAATTTCTTCTCTTGGAAAGTAATGAATTTTCACTTCACCCGATGAACTATCCTTAACATAACTTGATGCGATTAGAAAATCTATTTTTAAGGGACTTTTAATATACCTTATAAGGTCTGAAAAAAACATAAAAGAACCTTTTAGAATTCCAATAACTACAAGGTCTTTTTGAGCATAATCGTTCGATATTTTTTGAGCAAGTTCTTTTACTTTTCTCTGAATCTGCTCTTCTGTAATAAGTGGTGTTCCGATAAACATGCTTTTTATTATAACAAAAAAATCTTTCAAATTGTAATCATAAGAACTTGACAATTAAAGCATTGCAACGATTATGATAACTATTATGAAATATGGCATATATCAGATAATTATGGAGGAAAAAATATTTGATAAAAGTAAAATCGAGATATTTCCACTTGTAACTATGGTAAACTCCTACGAAGCCTCTATTCTCCTATCAAAAGTCAAAAACTTAGCGGATATATTGCTCCCTCTCCATGAAACAACATATGCCTTTGTGGAGACAATTTCCCAATAAAAATTCATGTCTACACAGATTAGAGAGATAGACAATTATTTTTCTTTTAAAACCGAACTTATTCCTTTAGGTGTTCAAATACCCTGTGACATATTTATCCAAGAAGAGGGGGAATATAAAGTTTTAATAAAGCAAGGCGAACATTTCAGCCTTGATATAAAAAATAACCTTAAAGAAAAAAACATTACCAATTTATTTGTTAGTATTCGTAATAAAAAAGTTTTCCAGGATTTTCTGTTAGAATTCAAACCTAAGGAATATTTTGACAGCCTATTGGATAGATACACAATCAATAATGAATCATATTATAAAATTGAAAAGGAATTTATTGACCCTGAAATTCCAATAAACTTTTGCTTATATCTTCATGATGGAAAAAGTTTTAATCTCCTTTTAGATGCATCTGAAGAAAATCCAAAAAATATCTCAGACAATAAACTCTCCGAAGGAGATATTTTAATATCTAAAAAGGATTTAAATCGCTATAATGAGTATTTACAAAAACTAATAAAAGAAGGAAAAACGGAAACTAAAATCTTAAAAGAAACTACTAAATTAATACTAAGAGACATATATAGTGAACCAATAAATAGAAAGAACCTTATGATTTTAGGTGATAAAATTGATGAAATAATTAACTATGGAACGATTGAATCAAAGGTTTTGGAAAATTTTCTTATAATGAAAAAACTTGATAATTATAATTATGTTCACTCCTTAAATGTAATGACTCTCAGTCTTTCTCTTGGTTTAAAAATAAAATTAGATAAAGAGGACTTAAGACTTCTTGGTATTGCCTCGGCATTGCATGACATAGGGAAAATAAAGATTTCTCCTTTTATACTTTCAAAAATTGGCAAACTCACTGAAAAGGAATTTCAAATTTTTAAAACACATGTTATTGAATCAGTAAAAATTGCTAAAGAATTAGGATTACCTAATAAAGTTATAGATGGCATTGCTCATCATCATGAAAAACTAAATGGTAATGGCTATCCATTTAAACTGAAAGGAGAAAAAATTTCCTTCTTCGGTAAAGTTATAGCTATTGCAGATGCCTATGAAATGTTAACAACTCCGAAAACAATGAGATATGCCCTTACTCCATACAATGCTCTCATGATACTTGTTCAGGATAAAGGATGTTATGATAAATCATTACTGGAAACTTTTATCAAAATTTTAGGAAGACTTATTTAGCTATTCAACCATTTCAGTAAATTTGACAAATAATTAAAAATTAAGGTAATTTATAATTTTAGTTTTAGAAAAAATTTCTCTGAGGAGAGGTATAAAAATGAAGACAGCTTTTGTTAAAAAAGAAGAAGCCAGTAGAAACTGGTATATTGCTGATGCTACAGGACAAACTCTTGGTAGATTTGCAACTCGAATAGCTAAAATTCTCATGGGCAAACACAAACCAAGCTACACCCCTAATGTGGACAATGGTGACTTTGTTGTTGTTATCAATGCTGAAAAAATTAAGGTAACGGGCAAAAAACTAACTGATAAGGTTTATTATCATCATACTGGTTACATGGGAAATCTAAAGGCAGAAACGCTCAAAGAAAGACTTGAAAAAGAACCTGAAGAAGTTATTATTGATGCTGTTTGGGGAATGATTCCAAAAACAAGACTGGGCAAAAAAATGATAAAAAAACTTAAAGTTTACAAAGGCTCTGAACATCCTCACAAAGCCCAAAATCCAGAGCCTATCCAATTAAGTAAAAGTTGAGGTGAAAAATTATGGCTATTGAATATCTTTCAACAGGAAGAAGAAAAAGGTCAATTGCAAGGGTTAAATTAGTTACAGGCACCGGCAAAATAACTGTTAATGAAAAATCAATTGAAGATTATTTCCCAAGAGAAACCTTAAGGATGATTCTCATGCAACCCTTTCAAGTAGCTGGTGTCATTGGTAAATACGATGCTATTATAACTGTTGATGGCGGTGGTCTAAGCGGGCAAGCTGGTGCTATAAGACATGGTATAGCAAGAGCTCTTGTCAATCTTAATCCCGACCTAAAGCCAAAACTTAAAAAAGAAGGACTTCTCACAAGGGACCCAAGAGAAGTAGAACGAAAGAAATACGGTCAACCAAAGGCAAGAAAGAGATTCCAATTCTCCAAGAGATAAAATGTTAAAAGTTTTTATTTGTGGTGGAAGCGGTTATACAGGAAGTGAGTTATTACGAATTCTTGCCTTGCATGATGAAGTTGAAATAGTAGGTGTTACCAGCGAAAAATCAGCAGGGGTGAGAGTTTCAGAGCTTTTCCCTGCTTTTTTTATTTATAACAACCTTAAATTTGAAAATCTCCATATTGAAAAAATAAAAGATAAAGCTGACATTTACTTTCTTGCTCTCCCTCATGGAAAATCTCAGGAAGTAGCAGCATTACTTGTAGGGGCTAACAAAAGAGTCATAGACCTTTCTGCTGACTTCAGAATAAAAGATGAGCAGATTTATGAACAATGGTATAAAACTTCCCATTCCTATTCTGAACTCCTCAAAGAAGCAGTCTATGGATTACCAGAGCTATACAGAGATAAAATAAAAAAAGCAAAACTTGTTGCCAATCCTGGCTGTTATCCTACAAGCGTGATCCTACCCCTTTATCCTTTTTTGAAAAAAGGATTAATTGACGTTGATACAATTGTGGTAGATTCAAAATCAGGGACATCCGGTGCTGGCAGAAAAGCAGAAGTAACTTTAAGTTACTGCGAAGTAAATGAGGATTTCAGAGCATACAATATAGCAAAACACAGACACACTCCTGAAATTGAGCAGGAGTTAAGCTATGCCTCTGGCAAAGACATAACAATAGATTTTACGACCCATCTTTTACCCTTAAACAGAGGAATTTTATCAACTATCTACGGAAAATTAAACAAAAATATGACAACCAAAGAAGCCATTGAAGTATTGGAGGAAGCCTATCAAAATGAACCCTTTGTTAAAATTATGCCTGAAGGACAGGTTCCTGCTATAAAATATGTAAAAGGCACGAATTATTGTTACATAGGCGTTGTGGTTAATCAAAGGACAGGAAGAATAATTCTTATCTCTGCTATAGATAACCTTGTAAAGGGAGCTTCAGGGCAGGCAGTTCAAAACATGAATATTATGTTCGGCATTGATGAGACAAAAGCCCTTAAAAACCTTGCATTATCTCCTTAATAACTCCTCCCCCTAAAACCATATCCCCATTATAAAAAACTGCACTTTGCCCAGGGGTAGGTGCAAATTGGGGTTGCTCAAAAACAATCTTGGCTCTATCTCTATCAATTAATGTAACCTTAGCTTTTTCTGGATTCATGGCATAGCGGATTTTTACGTCACAGACAAATTCTTCTTTTTCTATATCCCAGAGCCAGTTAAGTTCATCTAGAATAAACTCTCTCATAAAAGCCTTTTCCTTTGAATCTACGTACACGGCATTCTCAGAAGGCTCTATCTTTATAACGTAAAGAGGATGGTGTGAGACAATGCCCAATCTTTTTCTTTGCCCAATAGTATAGAGATGAATTCCCCTGTGTTGCCCTATAATTTTTCCCGTAGACATTTCAATTATCGGACCTTCCTTTAAAGGTCTAATGCTTTCGTAATATCTTTTATCCTTAAGAAAACATACTTCTGTGCTTTCTTCTGCTACCTTTGATGGAATCCCCACTTTTTCTGCTATTTCTTTTATCTGATATTTCGTGTATTCTCCCAATGGAAAGATAATATGAGATAACAAAGCCCTTTCAATTCCGTAGAGAAAATAGGATTGGTCTTTTTTGGGATCAATTCCTTTCATTAAAAAGGAGAGACTATTACTTCTTACAATTCTTGCATAATGACCTGTGGCTATGTAATTCGCCTTAACTCTTTCAGCTAACTGTTTAAGCAAGGGAAATTTTATTTTCCTATTGCATATCACACAGGGATTTGGCGTAATTCCTCTTTTATAGCCTTCAAAAAAAAGTGTAATTACATCAGCTTTAAACTTCTCTCTTAAATCCTCTATATGAAGCTTTATATTGAGGAAATTAGCTGTCTGCTTTGCAAGCTCAATATTTGCAGGTTCATCAAAGAGAATAAAAAAAACTCCCTCCACAGCCATTCCTTTTTCTTTCAGTAAGTAGGCTGCTACGGATGAATCAATTCCTCCGCTCATTGCTAATAGAACTTTTTCCATAAGTCAGCTTTTGGTGATATAATTTATTATAAACTTTCTGGAGAGGTGCCAGAGTGGACGATTGGGGCGGTCTCGAAAACCGCTGTGGGGTTAACCTCACCGAGGGTTCGAATCCCTCCCTCTCCGTTATCCAACGAATTTTTTGATTATTTTGTCTTCGTATTCTGGAAAATCCTCAAGATATAAAGGACGTTTTCTACCAATATTGAATTTAAGAAGCTTAAAATTAAGTTCTCTTATCCTTCTGATTCTCTCTTCATCGTCATCTATGGTTTTAAGAAGTTCCTTTAAATCTATTATTTCTTTTCTTATTTCCATCTCAGGAGGTATACATCCTGCATTTTTTAAAATTTTATAGGCAATTCTTAAATCCTCAGGCACCCAACTGTAATCCTCTAATTTCAGAGGTTTTCCTTTATTTGGAAGGTCATCAAATAGTCCCTGTTCCATTGCTTCACGTATTTTCTCTTCAGCAATTTTTTCAAATATATCCATAAACTTATGATGCTATATTTTAGAATGAAAAAGTCAAATTTGAAATTTCTACTTGATTGATGAAATTAAAAAAACTTTAAATTTATTCGGGATAATCCATTCTATTCCAAGTTTATCTGCCCAACGAATAAGACCTTGGTCTCCTGTGACTAAAGTTGCTTTAAGCTCAAGGGATAAAAAAATTAAATCCACATCCTCTTTGCTGTCAATAATACCTTCTCTTAATGCTTCTCTGTATTTTTTTCTTAAATCCTTAATTGTTTCATCTAAACCCTTTTGCGATACATTTTTAACAGCATTTTCTGCTGCCCTTAGCCCTTTATTAATCCTCGTTCTCATTTCCTCCACAAGTTCATAGAAAAATATGGCAGGGCATAGAATTCTGTGTTTATCTGGCGATTTAATTCTTATTAGATAATAAAAATCCTTTGATAATTTTTTCTCCTCTAAAAAGTACATTAATTCCTTATGCACGGAGGAAGGCATATAAAATTCAAAATGCTTAGTTTGTTTTACAATTTTTAAAAATTCGTTTATCGCTTCCTCTGGATTTCTTCCGAAGGATTCTCTAACATCTGGATTTATAAAGACACTCGTGTCTATTACAAATTTTCTTCTGCTCTTAAATAGAGGAAAAAACATCTCTAATTGATACAGCCCTTTAGACCAATTTCAAAGCTATTCCAAGCTCCGCAAACATTACATCTTCCAATCCATTCATCAAAGATAGAATTACAGACTTTACACTTGTAATTTACAGAAGAAATCTTACTTTCAGGGCATAATTCTTTAAACTCAGATAAAGCTTTATTTAATTGATTTCTTCTCAAATAGAGAATGCCTCTAATGCAATTAAGTTTAGGGTTATCACAGGTAGCTGTATCCACTGATGCTAAAATTTCTATTGCATCATCTATCATTTCCAAGCGATAGTAAAGTCTGCCAAGCAATATTTTTAATTCGCTATCATTAGGGGAAGCATTTATAGCTCTTAAATAAAACTGTATAAGCCTTTTAGGATCACCTATACTAATGAGCAAATCCTCAAGTCTTAGTAACAAAATTTTTGACTTTTGTTCATTGTATACCCTTTCAATAAGATTTATTGCTTCCTCAATTTCGCCTTTTGAGAGATAAACCTCTACCATTCCTAAATAGGAGGGAATAAAGTTAGGATTTGATTTAATTAAGGAAGCAAAAACTCGTTCTGCATTATCAATATCTCCCTGTTCAAGGCTCACTCTGCCATACTCATAGGTATATCCAATAAGTTTGCTCTCCTCTTCTTGTTTTTTTGTATTTGGCACCAATTTTATAATCTTTTTCTGAATATTAATGAGTTCTTGCCATTTTTCCATCTTTTCCAATATCTTTCTCATTTTATAATGAGCTAATAAATTATCAGGCTCGATGCTTAATATCTGTTCAATATATTTAAGCGCAAGTTCATTATCATTCATTTTTTCCATCATGTCTTCCAGGGAAAGTAAGGGAATTATGTTTTTGGGATCGAATTCATATGCTTTTTTATAGTACTTGAGAGCACTTTTATAGTCCTCTTCCCTTATTGCCAAATCTCCTAATCTGATAAGTGCATCAATGTGCTCTGGGTCTTCTTTTAGAACTTCTTGAAGTGATTCCTTTGCCTCAGACAATTTCTCTCTAATTATCGCATTAAGTGCCTTGGCATAATGTTCCTTTATTTTTTCTTCCTTTTTCTGTCTCTTTTGTAGTTGAATCCTGTTAACAAGATTTACTGTATCTCTTATGAAAAAAACTATAAAAATAAAAAAAGCACCAAAACTTAAGGAAAGCAAAATTAAGCCTATTTTAGGCATCTCATAGGCTGAACTAAAAGGGATTTTTAAAACAATGGGTTCTTTATTTTCCATGGCAAAAAGGCCAATTATTGTTAAGAAAAGGAGAATAAGAAAAATATAAATTTTTGACATATATACCTCGCGGGTCTTGTTTTTTAATTATACATCAAACCTATTTGAAAAATTAATATTAATTGACAAAATAACATAATTATATGTTATTTTTATAGGACGGGGCTGTAGCTCAGTTGGGAGAGCGCTTGAATGGCATTCAAGAGGTCGTGGG
>CAZYLC010000002.1:20397-25462 GCA_964648755.1 uncultured Thermodesulfovibrio sp. | reverse complement strand
TCAGCTCCACTTAATATCACTCTTTTTAAATACTCCATACTTTTCAAAACAACCTTAAACTAAAAATGTTATCTCTACTTCAAATATTTTCTCATAATATTGCAATAGAAAAATTGTGATGGCAAATATCTCATAATTGTTTTATAATTCTAAGATTTATCTTTTTAGGAGAGTATTATGAGAATACCCATCTCCATTCCTGCTGAAACTTTTAGAATTAGAGCTATTGATATAGCAATATTCCTTATTATTGCTGGCATCCTATCTCTTATCGTATATATAGCCTCTCAATGGAGTGGAGCTTATGAAAGAACAGTTGAAATCGACCTTAATCCAGCAAAAATCCCTGAATATTCTGCTCAGTCTCTTGCAAGACTATTTCTTGCTTATTTGCTCTCTTTCGCTTTTTCCATATGGTATGGATATACTGCCTCAAGAAGTAAGATTCATGAAAAAATAATGATTCCAATACTTGATATTCTTCAATCAATTCCTGTTTTATCTTTCTTGCCAGGCGTTGTTTTAGCCATGATCTCTCTTTTCCCAGGGCAAAGAATTGGGATTGAAATCGCTTGTATAATATTGATTTTTACCGGACAAGTCTGGAATATGACATATAGTTTCTATCATTCAGTAAACACTATACCAAAGGAAATGCTTGAGGTTGTTAGATTATATAAATTCAATAAATTTTCAAAATTTCTAAGACTTGATCTTCCCTTCAGTGCAATAGGCCTCATATGGAATAGCATTATGTCCGTAGCAGGTGGGTGGTTTTTCCTCATGGCTTGTGAGATGTTTATTCTTGAAGGTAAAGATTTTCGTCTACCTGGACTTGGATCTTACATTCAGACAGCTGCTAATACGGGTAGCATTGAGCATATTTTTTATGGGCTTGGAACAATGATTCTTTTAATAACCGTTATCGATATCATTATATGGAGACCCCTTGTAGTCTGGTCACAAAAATTCAGAATGGATACAGTACAACCAGAAGATGAAAGAGAGTCAATAGTACTTAACATATTAACTACATCTCTTTTGTTTAAAAAATTTGGGAAACTATTAATTAATTTTTTAGCTACTATTGAAAAGTTTAGTTATAAAAAAATTATAAAAGGTGAAAGCAAAATTCTTAAATCAACGAGTAAAGTATTAGGAATCTTCTTATTCATAGGTTTCTTTATATTATTAATATGGCTTCTTGCCAAAGCATTGTCAATAGTCTCTCAGGTAACCTTAGAGGATATATGGGAAATAATATCTTCTGCCTTTTTCTCACTACTAAGAACTTCTGCTGCTGTTGTAATTGCTCTTGCATGGACTCTTCCCGTAGGAGTTTATATTGGAATGAATGCAAAAGCCACAAAATTTCTTCAAGGTATAATACAAATAATAGCAAGCATACCAGCTACTGCTATATTCCCTGTCATTGTGCTATTCCTAATCAAAATAGGTGGTGGATTAGATATTGGTGCCATATTTTTAATGCTTCTTGGAGTGCAGTGGTATTTACTTTTCAACATAATAGCTGGTGCCTCAGCAATCCCTAAGGATTTAATAGAAATTTCCAAAGCCTATGGTATAAAAGGTTTCAAAAAGTGGAGAACTCTTATTTTCCCCTGCATCTTTCCCTATCTTGTTACTGGACTAATTACTGCTTACGGAGGTGCCTGGAATTCAACAATAGTTTGCGAGTATGTTTCTTTTGGCGGTGCTATAATCTCTACAAAGGGCTTAGGAGCACTTATAAGCTCATCAAGTGCTGATGGCAAGTTTGGTATACTATTACTATCGACCTTAACGATGTCATTTATGGTTGTAGCTATAAATCGTATATTATGGAAAAGACTTTTTATAATAGCAAAAAATAAATTTATTCTGGATTGAGCTTATGGAAAGAGAAATTATTCATGAAGTCATTGGAGTTAATAAAACCTTTCAGGTTGGCAGAAATAAAGCTTTACCTGTTCTTGAAGATATAAATCTGAAAATATTCAGTGGAGATTTTTTAGCTATATTAGGACAGTCTGGGGCTGGTAAATCTACTCTTCTCAGAATAATGGCTGGTTTGATTAAGCCCTCTCAGGGTAAAGTCCTTTTCAAAGGCAAACCTCTTGATATGGCAAACCCTAAGATTGCCGTTGTATTTCAGAGTTTTGCTCTCTTTCCATGGTATACAGTTCTTGATAATGTAAAAATAGGACTTGTAGGGTCTGAGTTAAGTGAAGAGGAGATTAATGAAAAAGCTCTCCATGTGATAGACTTGGTCGGACTTGATGGTTTTGAAGATGCCTACCCCCGAGAGTTAAGCGGCGGTATGCGTCAAAGAGTAGGTATTGCAAGAGCTCTTGTTGTAGAGCCTGAACTTCTTCTTATGGATGAGCCCTTCTCTACCCTTGATGTGCTAACAGCAGACAACCTTAGAGGTGATATTCTTGACCTCTGGTATTCGGGTAAAATGTCTGCTAAAGCTATTGTTCTTGTAAGCCATAACATTGAAGAAGCAGTTAGTATGGCATCCCGAGCAGTAATCATGAGTTACAATCCAGGCAAGATAAAGGCAGAGATCAAAATAGATATTCCTCATCCAAGAGACAAAAATTCTCGAGATTTCAAGTTTATGTTGGATAAAATATATACAATTCTTGTAAAACCAGCAGAAGAAGTTCATAGATATCTAACCTCTGAAAAATTTCAGTTCCTTCCCCATGCAAAAGTTGGTGCAATTGCAGGACTTATTGAACTGGTCCATGACAGAGGAGGTAGGGTGGATATATATGCTTTAAGCACCGAATTAAGCATGGAAGTTGACGACATATTCCCTCTCATTGAAGCATCGGTAATTCTTAGTTTTGGTGAGATAAAGGAAGGTGACTTTATCCTTACTGAAAAAGGGAAAAAATGGGCAGAGGCAGATACTCTTGAAAAGAAAGAAATGTTCAAAGAAGCTGCTCTGCAAAATGTACAGCTTATCAAACAAATCATGCAGGTTTTATCCACAATACAAAAGCACAGAGTATCAGAAGAATTCTTTATTGACATACTTAAAAACCATTTTACACCAGATGAAACTTGGAATCAGCTTGAGACAGCCATAGATTGGGGTAGATACGCAGAACTTTTCGTATATGATTATGATGCAGGTGAACTGTATCTTGAAGAACCTGAACCAGCTGATAAATAAACTTTCTGATTTAGTTCAAATACTTCCCTTTTACTATAATTACAGAGGCGAAAAAATAGAAATCCCGACGAAAATCAAAGCAGAAATCCTTTCTTCTATGGGAATTGAAATCACGGAAGATTCTTTAAATCACTGGATTGAATATTTTGAACAGAAAGCTTGGGAAAATTTGACCGAACCTGTGTATGTAACAGGAGAGCATCCTCAAATATTTATATATGGGGAAGAAACTCTACAAAATTCATTAGAAATTCAAATTACACCAAATGAAGAACTCGGATGCGAAGGTGAAAAAGTTATCTTTACCATTGATATAAATCAATCAAATATTATGGAAAGTAAAATTTTTAATGACAAAGCCTACTACAAGTATGTCCTTTCAATACCTCAATTGCCAATAGGATATTACAATTTCAAGGTTATCTCAAAGCAAAAAGAATCTCATAGTTTCCTGATTGTGACCCCTAGTGAAAGTTTTACTCTCCTTCCAGATAAAACTTGGGGATTCCATCTCAATCTTTGGAGTCTAAGAGGTAGAAACATTGAGGGGGATTTTTCTCATCTGAAAGAATTTGCCCAATATGTTCATAATCTTGGAGGCTTTGTAAGTATTAATCCGTTACATTTTAATGACCCAGAAGACACTTATGGAATAAGTCCCTATTCTGCCCTTTCAAGGCAGTTCAAAACACCTCTATATATTTCAGATATTCCTATTAAGGAAAAGAATAAGGACTTTTTTGAATATAGGGAAATATGGACTGAAAAATTACAAAAACTAAAGGAAAAATATTATAGCCTCAATAAGGGGTCAAAGGAAATTAACGAGTTCCAAAGTTTTAAAAACAATCTACCCAAGCTAATAAAGGATGATTTAGAATATTTTGCTGTCTTTTGCTTTCTTAGAGAAAAATTAGGCAAAGACTGGCTAAGTTGGGAGGAGAAATTTAAAAATCCTGACAAAAATAATATGGATAGCATATATAGAGAAAATTCAAAGGAAGTCTCCTTTTATGAATATCTTCAATGGCTTGTTGAAAAGGAATTAGAAAGCTTAAAAAAATATAATCTCTGCCTTGATCTTGGTTTTGGCTCAATCAAAAACAGCTTTGACGTTTGGATGAACAGAGAACTCTATGCCCTAAGTGCTGAAAATGGAGCACCGCCTGATGATTTTAATCCAAAGGGGCAGAAATGGGGGTTCCCTCCTTTAATTCCCTTTAGATTAAAAGAGCAAGGATATCTTCCATTCATTAAAGTATTGAGAGCTAATATGAAGGGCAATCTACTAAGAATTGATCATGCTCTTGGACTGTTCAGATCCTTCTGGATTCCTCAAGGGAAATCTCCCTCAGAAGGTGCCTATATAAGATATCCATGGAATGACCTCCTTCAAATAATCTGTATTGAAAGCCAACTTAATAAAACTGCTTTAATAGGAGAAGATTTAGGTACAGCAGAAGAATGGATGAGACATGAACTAATAAATAGAAAAATCAGCTCATGGAGAGTCTTTTACTTTGAAAAAGACCTTTCAGGTTTTAGAGACTCCTCGGAGTATCCTGAAGAAGCTTTATGTAGCATTACAACTCATGACTTGCCAACCTTTAAAGGATTCTGGCTAGGAAGAGATATAGAGTTAAGAAGAGAATTCTCCATATTTGATGATTCTTTGTTCGATCAAGCTCGTGAAGAAAGAATAAAAGACAAGGAGAGAATCCTCCAACTTCTTGCAAAATATGGAAAAAAGGAAGAGGGAGATAATCTTGAGAGTCTTCTTCTTTCAATAATAAATTTTCTCTCAGAGACAAAATCAAAATATCTTCTTCTCTATCCTGAGGATATTCTTCTTCTGGAAGAACAAACTAATCTGCCGGG
>CAZYLC010000002.1:16315-20387 GCA_964648755.1 uncultured Thermodesulfovibrio sp. | reverse complement strand
CAACTGGCAGCGGAAGATTCCGGTGGAGGCAGGTGAATTTTTTGAATTACAAACTCTCAAAAAAATAGAGGCTATTTTGAAGGATTCTGGACGGATTCAGAGGAATCCTTAGGAATAATATGTTCTTCTTCCTTTTTCTCCTGGAAAGCTGGCTCAGTATCATTTTTTTCAGGTTCTGTGAATTCCTCTTTGATAATTCCTCTTTTTTGCATGATGAAATAGATTAAACTGGCTCTTCTTTCAATGAATTTAGAGTTCCCTGATGGACTATATTTTATTGGATTTGGAAGTGCTGCAGCGAGCTTTGCTGCTTCTATAGGAGATAAGTCTATCGCAGACTTACCAAAATGATATCTTGAAGCCGCCTCTGCACCAAAAACTCCTTCACCCCACTCTGCAATGTTTAAATAAATTTCAAGAATTCGCTTTTTTGAAAGAGTTTTTTCAAGTCTCCAAGTAATTATTGCCTCTTGAATCTTCCTTATAGGATTTTTAGAGGGTGTAAGATAGAGATTTTTTGCTAACTGTTGTGTAATAGTGCTGCCACCGTACTTCAATTTCTTTTCTTTTATATCCTTTTCAATTGCCTTCTTTATTCCATCTATATCAAACCCCGAATGTCTGTAAAACTTATCATCCTCTCCAATTAACACAGCTTTAACGAGATAAGGAGAGATTCTATCAAGGGAGACCCATTGTTTTTGTATCCTGATCCTTTTGCCTTCTTCTTGCCATTGTTTCATTCTATACTTCATCATAGCTGTAAGTTCAGGAGCTTTCTTCTTAAGAGAGGAAATATCTACTGTAAAAGGATAGATAAAGATATAGATGACATAGCCTAAAAGAATAATAAAAATTAATTTAAAAAATAATTTAATCATTTTTTATTTTAGCATCTAAGAGAAAAATTATTGATAACTCTATCATTTTGAATAATAATTTTATTAAAATAAAACACCATGTTTGACCGAAAAAAACAGCTAAGGTGGGCAAGTTTAAAAGTTGGTATTGTTATTACCCTTACATTATTAATTGTTTTTATAGTTATAATTTTTTCAGGTGGCATTAAATCCCTTTTTCAACAACAAGAAATCATAAAGGTAGCCGTATCTGATGTTAAGGGATTAAGACCTGGTGCACCAGTTAGGGTTGCAGGAGTAGATGTAGGTGCAGTCAATGAAATAAAGCTTGATAAAAACTTTGGCACTATTGTCACCATTGCAATTAATAAAGACATTCTTAATTTTCTTAAAAAAGATGCTAAAGCATCAGTGCAAACAATAGGATTATTGGGAGATAAATATTTAGAAATATCTACGGGTACTGCTCAGGAGTCATTTAATAAGTCTCAAGTAATGGAGGGATATCCACAGACTGAAATCAGAGATATTATTGGCATAGCCTCATCGGCATTAATTCGAATTGATAAATTAATAAAAGACGTTGATACTCTAATATCAGAAATGAGAGATGCTAAAGGGACTGTCTATAAGCTTCTAAAAGACCCTACTCTTTATAACAATTTAAATAGCATAACAGCTGAACTAAAAATAACTATCGAAGAGATAAGAACAGGCACTTTAGGCATGATTTCTAAAGATAAAGAACTTTACAAAAATTTTACGAATACAATCAAAAATTTTGAGGAAATCTCTAACAAAGTCAATAATTCAAGTGGTAGCCTTGGTAAGTTTATCAATGAACCAGAATTATATGAAAACTTACTAAATTCTTCAAAAAAACTTGATAGGCTTCTAAATGAAATTGAGAATTCCGAGGGAACTATTTCTCTTCTTTTAAAGGATAAACAGACTGCAACGGATTTAAAACAAAGCATCCGAGAATTAAAAGAATTAATTGAAGAAATCAAGAAAGACCCCAAAAAATTTTTTAAATTTAGCGTATTTTAAGTTATAATTTTTTATGGCTGTTTTAGAAATCAGAAAATATCCTGACGAAATTCTCAAAACGAAATCATCTGAAATTACAGATATTGATGGTAATGTTCAGAAACTCATTGATGATATGATTGAAACAATGTATAAATCAAAGGGAATAGGACTTGCAGCTCCACAGGTAGGGGTTTCCAAGAGATTAATCATTGTGGATATAAGCCCTCGTGAGGAAAAGGATTCACTTATTGTGATGATAAATCCGCAAATAGTATCAACAGAAGGAGAAGTTCTTTCTGAAGAAGGCTGTTTAAGTCTTCCTGGGTTTATTACAAGATTGAAAAGAAGTGAAAAAATCTTTGTAAAGGGGATTGACAGAAAAGGTAAAGATATAGAAATAGAAACAAATGGATTACTTGGCAGAGCAATCCAGCATGAAATTGATCATCTGGATGGGATACTTCTTATAGATAGAATAAGTCCTCTGAAGAGAGAACTTTTCAGAAAAAAATATCAAAAAATAAAAAAATAAATTTATAAATGCTCACTAAAGCTCAGGGAATAATCTTTTTTGGAACTCCAGATTTTGCAGTTCCCACTCTAAAAGCTCTTATATCAAGAGGTGAAAAAATTTCTTTGGTCGTTACGCAACCAGATAAACCAAAAGGTAGGGGAAAAGCAATACAACCTACTCCTGTAAAAAAAGTCTCTTTAGAACATGGTCTAAAAATTGTCCAGCCCGAGAGAATAAAAGATGAAGCCTTTATAGAAAGTTTAAGAACTCTCCAACCTGAATTTGCGATTGTGGTAGCTTACGGTAAAATCCTTCCAAAAGAAATTTTAAGCATGCCCCTTTATGGCTGTATAAATCTCCATGCTTCCTTACTGCCAAAATACAGAGGTGCAGCTCCTATTCAATGGGCTCTAATAAGAGGCGAAAAAATTACAGGTGTCACTACCATGCTTATTGATGAAGGGCTTGATACAGGCCCCATACTGTTGCAAAAGGAAGTTTTAATTGAAGAAGATGACAATGGAGAAACCCTTTCTCAAAAGCTTTCCTTTATAGGCGCTGATTTGATTTTAGAGACTATTGATAAAATGCGTAAGGGTTTGATAGTTCCTGTTCCTCAAAGTGGAGAGCCTACTTATGCACCCTCACTTAAAAAGGAAGAGGGGAAAATAAATTGGAAATTATCTGCAGAGGAAATTTTTAATCTGATTAGAGGGACTTATCCTTGGCCCTGCGCCTACTGTTTCTTCAAAAAAGAGAGAATTAAAATTATCAAGGCTCAGACATTAGAGGGCAATTACAAACCAGGCTATATATTGAAAGCAAAAGGAGAATTAATTGTAGGTACAGCTTCGGGATTACTTAAAATTTTACTCCTTCAACCTCACGGAAAGAGAATAATGACAGCAAAGGAGTTTATTTGCGGAAGAAAGATCAATGAAGGCGTGGATTACTTTTCTTAGAGGTTTCCTTTTAAAGGTCTACTATCCCTTTTTAATGTTTTTAGGAGCTTTTTTAAAAAGCAAAAAAACATATTTTCAGTCTTACATTATAAATCTAAACAACTCTCTTGTAATGAAGAGTAACTATCAGATAAATAAGATACTTCTATTACTTCCCCATTGTATACAAAATTCGAAGTGTGATGTAAGATTAACTTTCAATGTATTTAAGTGTAAAAGATGCGGGATGTGTAAGATAAAAGATCTTATCGAATTAGCAGAGAAAAGCGAAATTGCCATATCAATAGCAACAGGTGGGACAATTGCAAGGAAAGTTGTAAAAGAAGAAAAGCCCGATGCAATAATTGCCGTTGCTTGTGAAAGAGACCTCTCAAGTGGTATTGTAGACACCTATCCACTCCCTGTTTTGGGAATTCTAAACGAAAGACCCCATGGTCCATGCATAGATACCACTGTAAATTTAGAGAAAGTAAAGGATGCAGTACAATGGTTTATGAAAAACTCTCAGCAAGGCAAAAGTCAGTAAAGATACTTACAAAAATTTTTGAAAAACATATACCCTTAAAAAAACTTCTTGCTGATGATGGTCTTGATGAATTTTCAGTTTCAGATAGAGGACTTTTAAAGGAGTTAGTCTATGGAGTATTAAGAAATTTATACTTTATAGATTGGCTACTTGAAAGTTTCTATAAAAATAAAAAACT
>CAZYLC010000002.1:0-16265 GCA_964648755.1 uncultured Thermodesulfovibrio sp. | reverse complement strand
CCCATTACACAATCAATAATCTTAGATGTGCTGTCTATCAATTGATTTTTATGGGACTACCTCCCTATGCAGTTACAAATGAATCTGTCAATATGGAAAAAGTTTTCCATGGTAAGCCATCGGTAGTGAATGCTATATTAAGAAATTTTTTGAGAAAATACATGACAAAATCTGTCGATTTATCCTCTCTAACTTCAGAAATAATTAAAGATGATAAATTAGAATATTTATCTATAAAATATTCACACCCTAAATGGATTATTAAGAGATGGTTTGAAAGATTCACAGAAGAGGAAACAGAAGAAATATTAAAGGCAAACAATCAGAAGCCAACATTTACAATAGCCGTTAAACCTGAAGAGCGAGCTGACATCTCTGATTATTTGAATAACAAAGGGATTTTAAATAAGTTTACCAAGTATGCTCCTTCAGGATTGATTATAGAGGGACAAGGTCATGAAATAAGAAAAGTATTAAGGGATGCTAATTTTTTCTGGCTTATACAAGATGAAGCCTCTCAAATTGCCTGTTTTTTCTTAGAACCTTGTGAAGATATTGTAGTTTTGGATGTGTGTTCCTCTCCTGGTGGCAAGGCTCTTTTAACATCTGCTTTAATGGGAAGGGGAAAAGTAATTTGTCTTGAAAGAGACAGTAGAAGGTATAAAATTTTAAAGGAAAATATCGAAAGATTAAGAAAATTTTTACCTAAAGTGCAAATAGAAAGCCTTCTTACTGATGCCTTTGAATTCAATAAAAAAAATTGTTTTGACAGAATAATATTAGATGCTCCCTGTTCTTCTCTTGGTGTAATTAGAAGAAATCCTGATGTGAGATATCGATGTAATGAATCAGAAATACTGAGACTCTCAGAGAATCAAAGTCGCTTTCTTGAGCATGTTTCAAAATTTTTACATAAGGAAGGAATTCTCCTATACGCTGTCTGTTCTACAGAACCTGAGGAAGGAGAAAGAGTAATTGATAATTTTTTACACAAATTTAAGGAATTTTGTACTATAAATAGTATACTTCCTTTTTTTAGAAATTTTTATATTGGTGAGGGTATGATAAGAACCTTTCCCTATAAACATGAAATGGATGGATTTTTTATGGCAAGGATTAAATTTAGATGAAGAAGTTTTTCTATATATTAGGTGTAATATTTGCTGGATTTATAAGTGGCTATTTATTGTTATCCTTTGTAATACTGTCTGGCAAAGTAGAAGTTCCTGATCTTAAGGGAAAAGATATTGTACAAGCAAATCAAATATTGAAAGAAAAAGGTCTTCACATAAGAATAGATGGACAAGAATATTCTGATAGTCCTTCAGGAACTATTTTCAAACAAGAACCTCCAGCAGGTACCAAAGTAAAAGCTGGCAGAGAAATAGGGGTTATTGTAAGCAAAGGGCTAAGGTTTAACCTCTTACCAGATGTAACGGGAATTCCCTATGAAGAAGCGGAAAAAAGACTAAAGGAAATTGGTATACCAATTGAAAAAGTTATATATATTACTTCAGATAGCCACACTCCCTTAACTGTAATAGCTCAAAGACCAGAGCCAAATGAAGGCGGACAATCTATTAAATTGCTTGTATCAAAAAAACAAAAGGAGGAATAAAATTGACTTTAATAGCACCCTCTCTGCTTTCTGCTGATTTTGGAAAACTTTCTGAAGAAGTAAGACTGGCTGAAGAAGCTGGGGCAGATATTCTTCATATTGATGTAATGGATGGTTTATTTGTTCCAAACATTACTATAGGTCCTTTAGTGGTAGAAGCTATAAGAAAATCAACCAATCTCCCTTTGGATGTTCATTTAATGATCGCCAATCCCGATAAATATATTGAAGATTTTATAAAAGCTGGGGCTAACATTTTAACTGTCCATGTGGAAGCATCATTACATCTTCATAGAACTATTTGGAGTATAAAAGATAAAGGGATTAAAGCAGGAGCGTCTCTTAACCCCGCAACTCCTCTATATTCCTTAGAAGAAATAATAGAAGATATAGATTTAATTCTCATAATGTCTGTTAATCCAGGATTTGGAGGACAATCTTTTATTCCCTCTTCAATAGATAAAATTAAGAGAACAAAAAGTTTGATAAATAAAAGCAAATCAAAGACGCTTATTGAAGTAGATGGTGGAGTAAAAATGGCTAATGCTAAAGAAATTGTTAAGGCAGGTGCTGACATTCTTGTTATGGGTTCAGAATTTTTTGGGCAAAGGGACTATAAAAAATTTATGAAAAAATTAAGGGAAAAGTTAGATGAAAATTGAAGAATATATAAAAAAAGCTGAAGACTTAAGAATCAAAGGTTTTTTTAAAGAATCTCTTAAAATATGGCATAGAATATATAAAAAAAGTATAAAGAAGAATAATCCAGAACTCGCTTTAGATTCAATTCTTGCCTTAGGAGATTTAAACAGAATAATGGGCAAATTCAATAAATCTCTTAATTTTTACAATGAAGCCTCTGAAATTGCTGAAATATTAGGCAATGAAAGAGCTATTGCAGATAGCCTAAGTGGGGCAGCTTTGTGCTATAAGGCTATAGGTAATTGGGAAAAAGGGTTAAAACTTATTAGAAAGGCAAGAAAAATATATGAAAATAATAAAGATAAAAAAGGTGTAGCTTTCACTTTGTGGGCAGAAGGTGCTATTTGGAGATTTGGAGGAAGGATAAAAAAATCCTTAGATAATTTTAAAAAAGCTTTAGCCCTATTCCAAAATTTAAAGGACAAAATTGCTTTAGGATATACCTATTGTGGTTTAGGGGGGAGTTCGAGAGTAAATGGTAACTTTTTAGATTCTATGACATATTATGAAAAAGCCAATAAAATATTTAAAGAAATAAAAGATAGATTTGGAACTGCCTACTCCTACTGCGGAATCGGTAATGCTTTTAGAATGCTTAATGAGCTCAAAGAAGCAGAACAACATTTTGAAAAAGCCTTAAAAATATACAGAGAAATTGGGGATATAGTGAGTTCTTCCTATACTCTATGGAGTCTCGCTATTACCAAGCTAATTGATGAATACAAAAAAAAGAAAAAAGCAAAGGATTATAAGCAAGCCTATGATTTAATACTTCTTGCAGAAAATAATTTTAAAAAATGTAATGACCCAAGAGGATTAATTTACTGTAAAATAACAAAGGCAATGATCTACTATTTAAATAAAAAAAGAACAAGAGGCAAAAAAATATTAACGGAGGCATTTGAAAATGCCAGAGATTACGATTTTATATTAGAAAAAAATTATGCTCAAGGAATTTTAAGTGGAAAATACAGAGTTCCCTTTAATATTCCTTAAGTAAAGTTTACAAATTATGATGATAACTGAGAAAATAATAACAATTCCAAATATTTTATCAGCTTTAAGGATATTCCTCGTCCCTTTATTCATATTTTCGATGAATATTAGAGATTACTCTCTTGCATTAAAAATTTTGATTTTGGCTGGTATAACAGACAGTATTGATGGCATAATTGCAAGAAAATTTAACCAAATTTCTAAGCTTGGAATTTTCCTTGATCCCTTAGCAGATAAATTTCTATTTTTTAGTATTATGGTAACCTTTTATATTCATCATCTAGTTCCAAGATGGTTTATTTTTATAGTATTTACAAGAGATATATTAGTAGCACTTGGCTGGTTAGAAGCCTATCTAAGAAAAAAGAAATTAATGAGGCCCCTACTATTAGGTAAAATTTGTAATGCCACTCAGGTAGTTATATTCAGTTATGTTCTTCTTGCTCTTAATTTCAATTTGCCAAAACTATCTAATTTGTTCTATTTATTAGTTAGCGGCATAGCTATAATTTCCTTTGTTCAATATTCCCTTGAGAGATTAATAAGTGAAAAACAAGGGAGTTAAAATCGAATATATAACGCCAGGGAGTCCTGCTGAAAAAAGTTGCCTAAGAAAGGGAGATATCATCTTATCCATAAACAACCAAAAAATAGAAGATGCCATCGATTTAATGTTCTATTCAGCCGAAGAAAATCTCAAAATTATAATCAATAGAGAGGGTGAAATAATCACTTTAAATATTAATAAAGATTATGAGCCCTTGGGTATAGAAGTAGAACCTTTCAAGATAAAAAGATGCAGAAATAAATGCCTCTTCTGTTTTGTTGAACAACTTCCAAAGGGGCTCAGAAAGTCTCTATATATAAAAGATGAAGACTATAGAGCAAGCTTTCTATATGGTAATTACATAACCCTAACAAACTTAAAAAAAGAGGACTACGAGAGAATAAAAAAACTGCATCTAAGCCCTCTTTATATCTCTGTTCATGCCACAGCACCGGAGATAAGGAATATGCTATTGGGAAATTATGATGCTTTACCTGTATTTGAAGAGTTAAAAAAACTTGTTAAAAGCAAAATTAAACTACACACGCAAATTGTTTTATGCCCAGGATTAAATGATGGAGAAGTTCTTGAAAAAACTATAATGGATTTATATAAACTCTATCCTTATATAAGTTCCATAGCAATCGTTCCAGTGGGATTAACGAAATATCATAAGAATAATATTCAACCAGTTACTAAGCAGAAAGCTGAGGATGTGATATCTATTGTTGAAGTTTATCAAAAAAGATTTTTTAAAAAACATGGTATTACAATCGTATATCTCGCTGATGAATTTTATATTAAAGCCGAGAAAACTTTCCCTAAAATCAATATATACGACGATTTCCCCCAAATAGAAAACGGCGTTGGGATGGTGCCTTTGTTTCTTCATAAAGTTAAAAAATTAAATATCCCTAAATTAAAAGTAAAAAATAGAATTGTTACTTTTACAGGAATTTCCTTTTATCCGTTCCTTTTAGAATTTACTAAAAAACTAAAAGAAAAAAATGTTCCTATTGACGTAGTACCAATAAAAAATAATCTCTTTGGTGAAAGCGTCACCGTAACAGGCTTATTAACTGGAGAGGACATAATTAAGACATTAGCACCCTATGTGGAAAAAAACAACACAGTATTGGTACCTGAAGTTACTATGAAGGACGGAGAGAATAAATTTTTAGATGATATGACTATCGGGGACATTGAAAAAATATTAGAGGTAAAAGCCTTGAAAGTAGGTAGTGAACCATTAGATTTAATCTCTCTAATAAAAACTCTAAATTAAATCTCCTTAAATCTAAGATGTTTTTTTTAGAATTTTTGATTTATAATTAAAAAATTATTTAAAGAGGGAGGCAAAGTGGCTGATATAGCTTTTCTGAATGAAATGGCAAAACAATTAAGAATCGAGATTCTGAAAATGCTTACAAAAGCTGGGTCTGGGCATACAGGAGGAAGTCTTTCTGCTGCTGATATTGTTACAGCACTCTATTTTTATAAAATGAAACATGATCCCAAAAATCCCAAATGGAAAGAAAGAGACAGATTCATCCTCTCCAAAGGACACGCCGCACCAGTTCTCTATACAGTACTTTCTATTACAGGATATTTCGATAAGTCTCTCTTAAACACTCTTAGACAGATAAATTCACTTCTACAAGGACATCCCTGTTGTAAAAGTCTTCCTGGAATTGAGGTTTCCACAGGTTCTTTAGGACAAGGTCTTTCAGTTGCAAATGGCATGGCATTAGGATTGAAGTTAGATGGTATTCCGTCCAGAGTTTACTGCTTGCTTGGTGATGGCGAAATTCAGGAAGGACAAGTATGGGAAGCTGCTATGACAGCATCCCATTACAAATTGGATAATTTATGCGCCATAATTGATAATAATGACCTACAAATTGACGGATACTGCGCGGAAGTTATGAATATAGCTCCAATTGATGAGAAATTTAAAGCCTTTGGATGGAATATATTTAAAATAGATGGCCATAAAATGGAAGAAATCATATATGCCCTCGATGAAGCAGAAAAAATAAAGGGCAAACCCACTTTGATTTTAGCTAAAACAATTAAAGGAAAAGGTGTTTCCATATTTGAGGGCAAAGCTAAATATCATGGTATAGCTCCTACTGCGGAGGAGCTTGAAATTGCTATTAAGGAGCTTAACAATGGGAAAAACTGATTGTGCCTGCACACTAAATAATCTTTCAGAATTCGTTGGCAAAGACTTGGCAACGAGAGATGCTTATGGAATGGCTCTTGTAGAATTAGGTAAAAAATACCCTAACATAGTAGTTTTAGATGCTGATTTAAGTTGTTCTACAAAAACAGCGCTTTTTGCAAAAAATTTTCCAGAAAGATTTTTCAACATGGGTATCTCAGAACAGGACATGATGGGTACTGCTGCTGGATTAGCATTAACAGGTAAAATACCCTTCGCATCAACCTTTGCAATTTTTGCCACAGGCAGGGCTTGGGAACAGATTCGACAAACCATTTGTTACTCTAATGCTAATGTAAAAATAGTAGCAACCCATGGAGGCATTACTGTTGGTGAAGATGGTGCTACTCATCAGGCCTTAGAAGATGTTGCCCTTATGCGAGTCATCCCCACAATGACTGTAATTGTCCCAACAGACGCTTACGAAACTGTTCAATGTATTAATACAGCAGTAGATTATTATGGTCCTATGTATATAAGGCTTGGTAGATCAAAAGTGCCTTCAGTTTTACCTGCAGATTATAAATTTACCATAGGGAAAGCCTTTATCTTTAATATTGGCAAAGATGTAAACATAATTGCCAATGGAATAATGGTTGCTGAAGCCTTAAAAGCCGCAGAAGTTCTTAATAAAGAGGGAATTAGCACTGGAGTAGCAAATTTTTCCTCTGTAAAACCTATTGATAAAGAAAGCTTACTTCATATCGCAGAAAACTCAAAACTCATTATAACAGCAGAAGAACATTCCATAATAGGAGGGCTCGGCTCCGCAGTAGCAGAATTTTTATCTGAGAATCATCCCGTTAAAGTAAAGAGAATCGGAGTGAATGATACTTTTGGATGCTCAGGGTCTTGGAAGGAACTTATAAAATTCTATGGACTTACAGCAGAAAATATTATTAACACAGTAAAAACTTCACTGAAATGATAACATTTCTTGGAGTATATAAATATTATGATTCTGTACCAGTGTTGCAAAATCTTTCTTTCAAAATAGAGAAAGGAGAACTTATATTTATAACAGGTCCATCAGGTGCGGGGAAAACAACACTTTTAAAGTTAATCTTCGGGAGCGAAAGCCCCGATGAAGGCGAAATTAAAGTAGGAGATTTTGAATTATCCAGAATTAGACAGTCAGAGATTCCCCATCTAAGAAGAATTGTTACCTTTGTTTTTCAAGATTTTAAACTAAGACAGGATCTCACCGTATACGATAATGTAGCCCTACCTCTTTTAGTAATGGGACAGAAGGAAAGAGACATAAAACAAAAAGTATATGATACTCTTAAAAATGTAAATCTTAGACACAAAGCAGATACACTTGTTAGGACTCTCTCTGGTGGTGAACAGCAGCGAATAGCTATTGCAAGGGCAGTAATTACAAATCCGCGAGTTATTCTTGCTGACGAACCCACAGGTAATCTTGACCCCGATACCTCAAAGGATGTTATGCATCTTTTCAAAAATGTTAATGCATTAGGGTGTACTGTGGTAATTGCTACTCACAACCCTGAACTCTTTCAAAATACTGCTTATAGAGTCTTTCATCTAAAGGAAGGAAATTTTTTAAAATGAACAGTGCTATTGTCTATGCAATAAAAAGTTTATGGTCTAATAAGTGGTCAACCCTAATGGCTATGCTTAGTATAGGAGTTTGCTTTTTTATAATTACATTGATTGGCATAGGTCTCTACAACTTAAATATTTTTACCAAAAAAATTTCCAATAAAGCTGCTTTAGTAATCTACCTAAAAAATAGCATATCGCAAACTGAAATTGAACAATTTAAAGAGTCATTAGAAAAAAAAGATGTTTTTTCGAAAATTAGATTTATATCTAAAGAAGATGCTCTCAAGGAAATGAAAGAATTAATAGAGCCTTCATTAATTGAACTCATAGGATTTAATCCTCTATCTGATACAGTTGAAGCATTTATAAAAGATGATAAATTCAATAAATTAGAAGAAATTAGCAAAGAGCTAAAAAATCATAAGTATGTAGAGGATGTTTACTATCCTTCAAATATAATTTATGCTTTAAAAACCTTAAAAATAACTATATGGAATTTAGGAATATTAATACTATCCCTTTTAGGACTATCTATTCTTTTCATTATCTATGCTACAGTGAAAAATCACTACTGGAAAAAAGGAGAGGAAATTGAAATTCTTAAACTACTCGGAGCTACACCTTCTTACATAAGATATCCCTTTTTAACAGAAGGTGGATTATTAGGATTAGCGGGGTCAATATTAGCTACTGTATCAATTTTTTTAATATATTTTTTTTTGTATTCCAAAGAGACATTGCATTACATTCCAGCAGTCAGTACCATAGTTTTGCCATTAGAAGTATTGTATCTTTTACCACCGGCAGGTTTTTTAATCGGTGTTATATCGGCATTTTTAGCTTTAGGTAAAATAAGGTATCAATAGTTCATTATGTTTTTAATTAGAAACATACTGCTAATTTTAATACCCCTATTGATAATATTCAATTTTAATGCCTACTGTGCTCAACCTAAAGAGGAATTAAAGGAAATAAAGAAAGAAATAGATATCCATAAAAAGAAGCTCCAAGAGACAAAAAAAGTGGAAAAAGACCTATTAGAGGAACTTCAAAGAGTCAACAGAGAACTGAATGAAATCGAAAGAAAAATAGCAAACAAAAGAGAAAAAATAAAATCCCTCCAATCAAAAATTTCGGCAACGGAAAAGGAGATAAAGATCAATAGCTATCAATTGGAAAACCGCAAAAAATATCTTGCCTCCCGAATAAAAGGAATTCATAAACTATATTATCAACCTGACCCTATTTTTATAATACTCACTGAAGAAGACATGACAAAAGCATTCAGAATCATAAGAAATGGTCAGAAAATAGTTAATTTAGATAAAAAAATTATCGTTCAGTATAAGTCAGAATTAAGTAAATTATCAATTCAACAAACAGAATTAAAAAATCTTTTCTCTTCTCTAAAAAAGGAAGAAGAAGAATTAAAGGAAACAGAAAAAGCTCAATTAAAAAAGAAAAAGGAAAGGGAGGTTCTTCTTGTAAAAGTACAAAGAGATAAAACTGCCTATGAGAAAAAAATTAAAGAACTTGAAGAAAATGCAAAAAGACTGACAAGACTGCTACAAGAAACCGAAAAGAAGGAGAAAAGAACCGGAAAATCTGAAATAACAATATTAGAGGGTGAATTTACTAAAAGAAAGGGCCATCTTCTATGGCCTGTATCTGGTAGAGTTGTAGTTCATTACGGAAGCCAGAAAGACCCTGTATTCAATGTCCCCATGTTCAGAAGCGGTATCTATATAAATGCAGCTCCAGGTACACCTGTAAAAGCGTCTGTCGAGGGGAAAGTTGTTTATGCAAACTATTTCAAGGGATATGAAAACCTTGTTATAATAAGTCATGGTGAAGGCTATTATACTGTTTATGGAAATCTTGCTAACATGAACGTAAAGGAGGGAAACTACGTAAAAACCGGACAGACAATAGGAAGTGTGAGTGATAAATCTAATATAGAAACTACAGCTCTTTACTTTGAAATAAGGTATAGAGGTAAACCTCTTAATCCTGAACAATGGCTTAAAAGATAACGAATAGGAGGAAATAAATCAAATGAAAAAAACATTTTATATTATTTTATTAATTACATTTATAGCTTTTGGAGGCATTGCAGTAGGACGATGGTCAGCTGCCCAAAATACTGACTCTGTTTATGAAGATTTAAGAACATTTACAGAAGTTTTCTCAACCATCAAAAAAAATTATGTGGATGACGTAAACTCAAAGGAACTTATAAGGTCTGCATTAAAAGGGATGGTTAACTCTCTTGACCCTCACTCTGCCTATTTAACTCCGGAGGCTTATAAGGAATTTCAAACAGAAACTAAAGGAGAATTTGGAGGGATAGGAATACAAATCGGTATCAAGGATGGAGCTTTAACAGTAATCGCACCAATTGAAGACACTCCTGCATTTAAAGCTGGGATAAAAGCAGGAGATAAAATAATAAAAATAGATGGGCAATCAACTAAAGATATGAATATAAATGACGCTGTTTCAAAAATGAGAGGATCTAAGGGAAAGCCTGTAACATTAACAATTCAAAGAGAAGGATGGAAAGAACCAAAAGATATTACCATAATAAGAGACATTATAAAGATCAAAAGTGTTAAATATAAAATGATAGATAATGAAATTGGTTATATAAAACTTGTTCAATTTCAGGAAACTACAGCTCAGGATTTATCTTCAGCTTTAAAAAATCTTAAAGAAAAGGGAATGGAATCTTTAATACTTGATTTAAGGAATAATCCAGGGGGTCTTTTAAATAGTGCTGTTGATGTGGCTGAACAATTCTTACCACCAAAGCATCTTGTTGTATCAATAAAGGGACGCAAGGGTGAAAAAGTCGATTACTTTACAGAGGGACTAAAGCCCGTATACGATAAAATTCCAATGATTGTTCTTGTTAATCAGGGTTCCGCTTCAGCTTCTGAAATAGTAGCAGGAGCACTTCAAGATTGGGGTAGAGCTCCTGTTCTTGGAGTTCAGACATTTGGTAAAGGTTCTGTTCAAAGTCTAATTCCATTAAGTGATGGTTCTGCATTGAAACTTACAACAGCTAAATATTACACACCTAAAGGAAAAAGTATTCATAATGTAGGAATCATGCCAGATATTGTAGTAAAACTGGATACTAAAAATGGTAAAGAAGTACCAGTGATTAGAGAAAAAGAACTGGAACAGCATCTAAAAGGTGAAAAAGTAGAACCCCAAGAAAAAGTACCTCAAGAAGTAGATGAAAAAGACGACAACCAGCTACAAAGATCAATTGACATACTCAAAAGCTGGAAAATAATGGAAAAACTTAAAAAAGCCGCCTAAAATAATATTAAGCCGAAGTGGCGGAATTGGCAGACGCACCAGATTCAGGATCTGGTGGTGGAAACGCCGTGCGGGTTCAAATCCCGCCTTCGGCATTAATGATATGAAACTGCAGGATTTTCAGATAAACAGAGCTATCTTAATTTCAAAAACTCTCTTATTTCTGTAAGGCTACTAAAAAGATTAAATCCATTACCTCTGTTCCAGGCAAATTCAAGACCTGTAGCAATGATATTTGAGTTTATTGCTCTTTCAAGAACGTGGGGAGAGTCATCTATGACTATGTTACAAAATGGTAAGAGGACTGTTTTGTCGTAACTTAGATGAAGTTCGTCGAATGTTAGATTATGCTTTATTAACCAGTTGATAGTTGGGATTCTACTATTTTCTTCTCTATGACTTGCTATGATAATCTTGTAATTATTTGCTTTAAGCTCTCTTAAAAAATCCTCCGCATCTGGGAATACTCCAAAGGAGTCTTGCCTGCAATGAATTTTGTTAATTATGCTGTAGAATTCTTCTGCTCTTAAAAAATCTTTCCAAAAATCCCAATGTATCCATTTGTCTGGCATGGGCATCTGAGGATTTAATTTTGAAATCTCCTCATAGAGGATAGTTGCAAAATCCCAAAGAGTGTTGTCAATATCTATAACTGCAATTTTGGTCATTGTATTATTATAATCAAACATCCTCAAATTAATGCTATGTCTCCTCACCTAAGCTTAACAAATAGGAAGAGAAATAAGTATTTTTGCCATCTAAATATGAAAAATTGATCTGCCTAAAAATTAAGGATTACTTCTATTTGTAAATTTTAACATAAATGTAACACTAAGATATTAAAATAACTATAGAGCACAAAATTATCTAAAGGAGAAAAATATGAAAAAAACTTATGTGCTTGACACGAATGTACTTATTCATGATCCTGAGAGTATATTTCATTTTCAAGACAACGTAGTCGTCATTCCCTATCCAGTTATAGAGGAACTTGATTCATTAAAAAAAGTCCCAAATGGAAAGGCATACTCTGCGAGAAGAGTCATCAGGTATCTTAATGAGCTTCTCAACCAAAAGACAGCTCAGAAAAAGGCATATGGATATGAAATTCCTCTCAGTAACAAGGGCAAAATTATTCTTACAGGAAAATGGTTTAATGAAGAAGAGATTCAGGCAGATGAACTTATTCTAAAATATTTTAGAAATGTTGCTGTCAGTCTAAACGGAGACTTTCCTGAGCCAATAATTTTTGTATCTAAGGACATATCCTTTAGAATCAGGGTGATACTTGAAGGTTTCTTTGCTGAAGATTACAAAAGTGATAAAACCCAATCTTTTCAAAAATATGGTGACATTCAGGAAAAGATTATTGAAATTAAATCTGTCTACTATCTTGCTGATGAAAACGAAATTTACAAAATAAAGGACGAGGAAAAATTTAAAGTTAGACAAAAAAATGTGCTTTCTATTGCTCCAAAAACTCTTGAACAACTGTGTGCAATTGATGCTTTACTTGATACAGATATAGATCTTATAGTTTTAAATGGATATGCTGGAACAGGAAAAACCTTACTTGCCTTGGTTACAGGGGTCTTTTTAACTATTAGAGGCTTTTATGAGAGGGTTGTTGTACTAAGACCTGTAATACCCATCCCTGGGACTGATATTGGTTTTTTACCAGGAGATATTAAGGAAAAACTAAGTCCATGGATGCAACCCATATATGACAACTTGGATTTAATATCAAATGCCTTTACAAGTTTATCAAAGAAAGAGAAAAAAAGAAATAAAATTAATCCAGAAGAAATTGTTCAGATTCAGGCTCTTACATTTATAAGGGGTAGAAGTCTGCCTAACAGTCTCATAATAATAGATGAAGCGCAGAACCTTAGACCCCTTGATATAAAAACAATCGTTACAAGAGCAGGTGAGGGTTCAAAAATAGTATTTACAGGTGACCTTGAGCAAATTGACACGCCCTATTTAGATGCAAATTCATCAGGACTTGCCTATTTAGTAGATAGGTTTATTAATGAAACTAATTTTTGCTATCTAAATCTCAAAGAAACTGTAAGGTCAAGGCTCGCAGATCAGGGAGTTAAATTGCTTTAGAATAGAAGTATGTAAATCAGTTAGAATTTCTGCATTTAGCAAAATGGCTGACAAAAAAATAAGGAGAGTTTGAACCAAAAAATTACATAACATTTTGCTTTTTAAGTATGATTTCATAAATTCCCTCTTTCGTTGAGCCTTCAGTCTTATTAGTATACTAAAACTTTTGCCTCGAAAAATGAAATAGTATAAAATGATTTTAGGATGATATCTGAAGAGGAGAAATATTATATGCTTTCAAATGCCTATGTACCTGAGCATATACCTGACATGATGTCCTATTTGTCTGGTGGAGAACCTTATCTTATTGATGATAAATACCTAATTCTTCTTCTTAATAAATGCCTAATATTCATCGGATACCCACTTAAACCACCCAAAGACTCTGAAGAAATAACTTATCATATTGAAGCTGCTATCAAAAGATTTAGTCCATCAAATGTGCTAATAGTTGTAGAGTCAGGAAGTTCAAAATTTTTCCAAAGGTTTAAAAAAATTGAAGAGGATTTTTACTATACTATTGATTTGAAGAATCTAAGCATTGATAGGAAACTAATGAAACTCCTTGAAAAAATTCATAAAAGAATAAAAATTGAGATTGAGAGACAAACTACCATTGAACACCTCAGATTAACAGAGGAGTTTATTAACAGTAGAAAACTGCCAGATAATATCAAAGAGCTTTATAAAAGACTTCCTGGATATATGAAAACGTGTAAAGATATATTTTATCTCAGTGCATATAATGAGAAGGGAAATCTCACAGGATACTATATTGTGGAATCTGAAGCAAGGAACTTTTCCGCCTATATGATAGGTTGTATATCAAGGGTCAATTATGAACCCCATACTTCTGACTATCTAATGTCTGAATTAATAAGAATAAGTCAAGATATGGATAAAAAGTTTATAAACTTAGGACTTGGGGTTAATGAAGGGATTAGAAGATTTAAAGAGAAATGGGGAGCTATAAAATCTCTTAAATATGAAGTTTATGAATATGAAAGTTACTCCTCAAAGATATTTAACTATTTTGATATAACGATTTGACATGCTTGGCCTTTTCAAAGGGAATAAAATTAGAATGGTTTGGAAAATTCTCGCAAAAGATAAAGCCTCCTATCTTATCGGAACAACTCATATGTTTTGCTACAACTTTAGCAAATCTCTTAGGGGATTTATTAAGAAATCAGAATCAATTTTGTTTGAATGTTCCCTTGATGAGCAAAGCCTAAGAAGAGTTTCCTCAGCTGGATTAAAAAAATCTAATCTTTCTCTTTATGATTTTGTAGACAAAGAGTTACTTGAAAAACTTGCTCAAGCTTTTTTAAATGCCTTAAAAAGAAATAATCTAACCAACATCATAGAGCTTGATTACTCTTCTCTGAAGAAAGCTTATCTTGAAGACATTATGAAAGTTTTAAAAAATCAAGCCCACTGGGCTTCTTTCTTTACAATATGGTATGATTTTCTCTCCCATATTAATTGGAAATTTTCCATGGATCTTAAAGCTCAAAGTCTTGCAAGAGAGATGAAAAAAGATATTTTTTTCTTAGAAGAGCCAGAAGAACAGATTCAGGCAATGGAAGGCATGCCACCTGAGAGAATATTACATTTCTTTAGGCAATCAAATAACTGGATAGATTATACTGAAAAATTTTCAAAATTATATTTAAAAGGTAAAATTCACGAACTTATGAAAGCTACAGTAAATTTTCCAACTCGTTGTGAGTCCATTATTGAAAGAAGAGATCCTGTTTTGTTTGAGCGAATGTTACCTTTTATAAGAAGGGGAAATGCCTTAATATTAGTGGGAATTACCCATGTTCCTGGTTTGCTTAGATTTATCCAACAAGAAGGATTAAAAATATCTCCTCATGAAAGATAGAAATCTCCTCATAAAAGAACTTTTCCTTTTGCTAAGAATTTTGTATTCAAATTTATAATCCAAGAATAGTCTACCACCCCATTTCTTTTTAAAAAATATTATCCCCTCATTTATACCTAAACCTAAATTTATGTAATCCCTTTTCTCGGTCACGGCTATTTCTATCATCTTACTCATTAAAAGGTCAGATACTCCAGGAATATACTGATTTCTTGAGATGAAATTGAACATATAGAAAGCGTAATTCTTTGAGCCCAAATCGATTACATTAAATCCTGCCAGAGAGCCTTCTTTTGTTCTTGCGTTTAAAACTATAGCATCTTTTGTCTCTTGAATATATTTGGGTAAACTTTCGAATATATAAACAGTGTAGCTATCAAAACTTTCACTCTTAATGCATTCATCTATTATTGCCCTATGCTCGGAAGTTATATTATTACCTATCTCAATTTTCAGCTCTCTGCTCGCTCTCCTTAAACTGTTTCTTAATTTTGCATCAATTTCCAAAGAGGACACGTCAAGCACGTAGTAATGGTCAGAACTTTCTGTTATTATCTTCCCCTCAATTTCCAATTTCGCCTCTCCAATTAGAGCAACACTATTAATTTTATGTCTATAAATAAGCTCTCTTAGGATTTCATTTGCTTCTTTTTTACTAAAGGATTTGTTTAAAGGATATCCAACAAATATCATATGATTTTCCTTTAAATAATGTAGATATCCCTCATATATAAATGGTTCTGCTTCAGAGATGCTACAAACATAAGCTGTAAGATGCTCAGGGATATAGGAATACTCAAATATGAAAGCATAATCTTCATTGCTTAACATTATTTACTCCTCTCTAAGCATTTTTCTCTATTCTGCTAAAATTGAGTTATTATATTCCATTGTAAGGACAAGATGGTATACAAAATATTAGCTGATTTAGTTGTTATAATTCATTTTCTCTGGATTGTTTTTCTCTTAACGGGCGTCTTATGGGGAAGAAAAAACAGATTTATTAAAATCTTTCATATATGCGGCTTGATATTTGCTCTTTTTCTTCAATCTCTTGATTTGTACTGTCCTTTGACTCACCTTGAAACTTGGCTAAGAACTAAGCATGATCCCTCATTAAGTTATGAAGGTTCATTTATAGTCTACTACTTAGAAAAATTAATTTATATTGAAGTTTCTCAATGGATAATTTTTGCTCTCACTGTTTTACTTGTTGTATTAAACTATTTTTTTTATATAAGAAAAAGATAAAAATATTCACATCTACACTATGATAGGTTAG
>CAZYLC010000001.1:73022-75965 GCA_964648755.1 uncultured Thermodesulfovibrio sp. | reverse complement strand
TACTGCTGAACTATCAAAGAAACTTGGTTGGGAAGTTGATGCAAAAGTAACCTACAATATTGACAAAGGTCTTAAGTACTGGGTAGAAGGTGGATACTTCTGGACAGGAAAAGCCTATAAGCTTGCATCCGGTCAAGATGCTGACGATGCTTGGGCAGTTAGACACGGCATCCAGCTCAACTTCTAATTGACTTAAAACTAAAGAGGGGCTTATGCCCCTCTTTTAAACACTGCACCGTGTTTGTCAATCATAAAGGCGGGGAAAAATCTCCCGCCTCTTTTTTTGCTTTTTTCCTTTGTCATTCCGAGGGACTCAATGTCCCGAGGAATCTCTAAAAAGGTTCCCTCACTCTATTCAGAATGAAAAATAAAGAAGACCCCTCGCTAACGCTCGGGGTGACAAAGAGAGAGTCATTCCGAGCATCCTCAATGGGTGCGAGGAATCTCTGACTTGATTAACAGAGGAGGAGATTCCTCCCAGACCCTTCGCCTACGGCTCAGGGCTACGCTTCCTTTCGACTCGGAATTACAGAAAGAAAAAGCTTCGGAATTAAGTAAAAGACTGGGAATGATAGTAAAAACCTATAGATGACAATGAAAAAGTTTTAGGAATAATACTAAAGGAGTGTCTTATAATTACAGAAAAGATATACCTTATCGTGATAGAAGGGTCAGAATGATAATAAATATGTGTTAAATAATGATTTCAGCAAGCCTTAGGGAGTTTTCAATGCAATCATTGACACTTACGCCTCTGTAAGCATTGCCTGTTAGGTAAAGCCCGGGAAATTTTGAAAGTGCCTGCTCTATGCGATTTAGTTTTTCTTCATGCCCTAATTCATACTGAGGAATTGCCTTTTCCCATCGGAATATTTTTATAAAATCAGGCTCTCCCTTTATGTTTAAAAGTTCTCTTAGCTCTGATAGAGCTGTGTGGATTAGTTTTTCATCGGATAGCATGGCAAGTTCTGGTGCTCTTCTTCCTCCTATCATGCTTCTAAGTAGAACATAGCCTTCAGGAGCTCTGTTAGGGAATATGCTTGAGTCAAAAAGAGTTCCAAGAATGTTTCTTTTCTCCTGATGAGGAATTAAAAAGCCATAGAGAGAAGTTCCAAAGCCTATTTGTGCCTTTCTAAATCCGAAAGCAACAACACTTAAGGGTGGATAGGGTATGGTTTTTAATATATCTGAAATTTCTCTATCTAATTCTTTAAATATCTCTGCTGATTCATGGGCAGGGCAGGCAAGTATAACTTTCTCTGCTTCAATATTGCTTCCATCATTTAGATGAACAGTGAAGTTGTTTCCCTTTTTTTCTACATTTAAAACTTTCTTTCCCCTTAAAATTTTTACTGAAAGTTGGCTCTCAAGGCTTTGAATAAGTTCACTCATCCCTCCTCTAAAAGACATCAACACAGCTGAGGGTTGAGCCTTAGCATCCTTTTTTTCTTTTTTTAGGGCAATTAATCCCTTTATAAGTCCTCCGTATTTTTTCTCAAGCCAGTAAACCTTAGGAAAACAGCTTTTCATGCTCATTTTTGAAGGGTCTCCTGCATAAATTCCAGTTGACATGGCATCAATAAGTTTTTCGTAAAATTCTCTTCCCACTCTTCGAGATACAAAGCTTTCCACTGTTTCGTCTAAATCCTCTTTCACTGGCGGAGTAAAGTATTCTCTGAGCATTCTTACTTTTCCAGAAAAGGAAAGAAGAGGAGATAAGAAAAACTTAAGGGGATTGGTAGGAACTTTTGTAAGTTTTCCGTTAATTAGAATGTATCGGATTTTTGAATCTTCGCTTCCCTTAAGAGGTTCTATTCCTAACTGGCTTGCGAGATTTAATGTAGAAGGTTTATTACTCAAAAAGCCATTAACACCGCCTTCACAAAGAAAACCTGAGGCTCTCTCTGTAATTATCTTACCGCCTGCTCTTTTTTCTGCTTCAATTATCTTTATGTCAAGCTGAGGATTTTTTTTAAGTAAAAAATAGGCAAGGGAAAGCCCTGAAATTCCTCCTCCAACAATGACTACTTCTGCTGTACCCATTTTATAATCGCCTCCACCATGTCTTTTATTGTTGATTTTTCAGGCATTATGCTTACTTGATATCCTGCATCTTCAATTGCCTTTGCAGTGGTTTTGCCTATTGCAACAATTGCAACTTCTTTGAGCATATCTTTTGCGTCATCTTTAAGAATGTCAATTAAGTTTTTAAAGCTTGAAGGAGATGTAAAGGTGGCTATTGTTATTTTGCCCTCTCTTAGAAATCTTACAAGTCTTTTTCCATGCTCTGTAGGCTTTACTGTTCTATATGTGATGGGTGCATCTACTTTGATTCCATATTTTTCCATTTCCTCAACAAAGCCTTTCAAAGCAATATCTGAACGGGGATAGAGAACTCTTTTCCCTGCAGTTTGAGCACTTTTTTTGTCATTCTGAGGGAGGCGAAGAATCTCCTCACTTATAATTTTTGCCATAGCCTCTGAATTAAATTCTTCAGGAACTATATCAGCATTTATACCGTAATATCTTAAAGTTTTTGCCGTCTCTCTACCAATTGCACAGATTTGGATACCTTGCAGATCTCTCATGTCTTTACCAAGTGACATAAATCGCTCAAAAAAGAATTTAACCCCTCTTGGTGAGGGAAGGACAATAAATTGATACTCTTCAATTTTTTCTATTGCTCTATCTAATTCTCCATAATCCTCTGGTGGCAAAAAGGCTATTGTAGGGAACACAAAAAGTTCAGCGCCCATGTCTTCAAGGAGTAGGTATTCCTCAGTTAACTGCCTTGTAATAAGAACTCTATGCCCATGAAGTGGCTTTTTTTCATACCAGTTTAATTTTTCTCTAAGTGAGACTACATCACCGATTACAAGAATGGCTGGAGGAGAAATTTTATGCTCCTTTGCGAGCTGGGCAATATCGGATATGGTTGCCGTT
>CAZYLC010000001.1:72137-73012 GCA_964648755.1 uncultured Thermodesulfovibrio sp. | reverse complement strand
AATACCTTTTGTTCGGGTCTTGTTCCCCATCGGATTATGGCAGAGGGAGTCTCTGGTTTGAGCCCTTCTTGAATTAGTTTGCCCGTGATTGTCTCAAGATTTCGTACACACATGAGAAAAATCATTGTTTCAGCTGCATTGGAAGCTCTGATATGGGTGAAAATTCTATCCTGTTTTGATAGGTCTTCATTACCTGTGATTACTGTAAAAGCAGAAGAAACTTTCCTGTGGGTAACAGGAATGCCTGCATAGGCAGGAACAGCAATCACAGAGCTTATTCCAGGAATTATCTCAAACTCTATACCTTCTTCGTGGAGAATCTCTACTTCCTCTCCGCCTCTACCAAAAACAAAAGGGTCACCACCCTTTAGTCTGCATACTCTTTTGCCTTCCTTTGCTTTTTGCACTAAAACCCTGTTTATCTCATCCTGAGTCATTTCATGATGTCCTCCTCTTTTACCTGCATAGACAAATTCGGCACCTTCCTTTGCATAGGTTAAAAGACGAGGATTTATGTGAAAATCATATACAATACAGTCAGCCAATTGAATGGCTCTAATACCCTTTAGAGTAATTAAGCCTGCATCTCCAGGACCTGCACCTACAAGATAAACTTTACCTTTATTCACTCTTATCTGTTCCTCCAAATATGTGAAAAGCAATTCGCCCTGCAAGGCAGAGGTAAGATAGCTCTTAATATTTTAACTTAAATTGACAGGGATTGCTAAAATTATTCAAAATTATGAATCTTGCCAGCCGTATTTGCCTATCAGTGGAACAAAGGCAACAGGGATAAGATAATGTTCATCAAGTTTACCCTCTTTTTTCTCTGCCTTAAGCATGTATTGGGAATATCTCTCACCTACGGGAGCAAC
>CAZYLC010000001.1:70213-72127 GCA_964648755.1 uncultured Thermodesulfovibrio sp. | reverse complement strand
GGAGTGGCAGCTGTTATGATTATTCTGTCAAAAGGTGCTTCTTCTGGTAATCCTTCTGTACCGTCTTTAATGTAAACTTTTATATTTTTATAGCCTAATTTTTCAAATTTTTTCCTTGCTTCCTCAGCAAGGGCTTCAACTCTCTCAATTGTGTGAACTTCTTTTACGAGTTCTCCAAGAATTGCTGCCTGATATCCTGAACCTGTGCCTATTTCAAGAACCTTTTCATCTCCTTTAAGCTCAAGTAGTTCTGTCATTAAGGCTACTATATAGGGCTGAGAGATTGTCTGTCCATAACCAATTGGTAATGCTCTGTCATCGTAAGCATCCTCTATAATGTCCTCTGGAACAAAAAGATGCCTCGGCACTTTTTTCATTGCTTCAATAACGCTTTTATCCTTTATACCTCTTTCAACAATCTGTGTTTCAACCATCCATTCTCTTAATTTTCTGTATCTATCCATGGCGATTAATTATCTCCCTTGCTACAAGAATACCAGAGGCTGAGGCTTGAATCAAGCCCCTTGAAATACCTGCACCATCGCCAGCAGCAAAGAGGTTTTCTATTTCTGTTTCAAGATATTTGCTTAATTTAAGTCTCATGCTATAGAGTTTTACCTCTAATCCGTAAAGGAGAGTTTGAGGAGAATTTATTCCGGGCATTATTCTATCAAGGGCTTCAAGCATTTCAAGTATGTTTACCAGATAACGATAGGGTAAAACAAAGCTTAAATCTCCAGGTGTGGCATCCTTAAGGGTTGGTTTAACAGGATTGCGAGATATTCTCTCTAAAGTTGACCTTCTTCCTTTTTTTAAGTCACCAAGTCTCTGAATCAAGACTCCTTGTCCAAGAAAGTTTGCCAGCCTTGCAATGTATTGTCCATATAAAATGGGTTCTCTAAAGGGTTCTGTAAAGTATGTACTTGATAAAATAGCGAAATTAGTGTTGTCTGTTTTTCTGTCTGCGTAACTGTGACCATTTACAGTCCATATGCCATTAATATTTTCTCGAACAACTTCCCCGTAGGGATTAACACAGAAAGTTCTCACCATATCATCAAAAGTCTTTGAATAATAGATAAACTTTGGCTCATAAAGAATACTTGTAAGGTTTTCACATATAGAGGCAGAGACCTCTACTCTCACGCCTATATCAACAGGATTGAGTTCTGTTCCTAATTTAAGCCTTTGGGCTTCTTCACTGAGCCACTTACTACCGCCTCTTCCAGGAGCTAATACAACATATTTCCCTTTAAGCTGATTGCCATCTGTAAGCTCAATCCCTTTTACTTTTCCCTTTTCTACAATTATTTTCTTTGCTGATATATTGAAAACCAAGTCAACCTTTTGTTGTAGGGTCTCCTTCATAGCCTTTAGAATATGAAAACATTTTTCTGTACCAATATGCCTTATTTTTGATGGGACTAATAGAAGTCCTTTTTTAGCTGATTCGGCTTTAATTTTTTCAAAAGTTTCTTTATCTGGCTCAAAAGTTTTACTTGGAGCACCAAATTGAAGATATAGTTTATCTACGTAATCGATGATTTGTGAGAGTTTCTCCCTATCAATGTATTTATCTAAAAATCCTCCAATAGAAGGAGATAAATTCAACTTGCCATCACTGTAAGCACCTGCACCTCCCCATCCGCTTATAATGTCGCAGACAGGGCAGTTCATGCACTTTCCTGTTTCCTCCATAGGACATTTTCTTTTTTCAATGCTTTTGCCTTTTTCAATGATTAAAACTTTTAATGAGGTCTTTTGAATTATTTCTAAGGCTGTAAATATTCCTGCAGGTCCTGCACCAACAATTATGACATCATATTCTTTTTTCAATTTCATTTTCTATAAGATAATCTAAAGCCTGATGATTGGTTAAATCAATATGTAGGGGAGTGACTGAAACATATCCTT
>CAZYLC010000001.1:60896-70203 GCA_964648755.1 uncultured Thermodesulfovibrio sp. | reverse complement strand
GCCTGAATGTCTGTGTTTTCCATCTTTTGCCAAGAAACAACTCCTCCACCTATCCAGTATTGTTTTTCTCCCCAGGGTGAATAAATTTCATGAATGGAGTTTTCATAGGACCTTTTCCCCTGCTTTGTTACCTTTACTCCGTTTATTTCTTGTAAGTTTTTATTAGGAACATTAACATTTAAGAGGGTATCAGGAGGAAGACCTTTTTCAATAATGAATTTAGCAACTCTGATTGCAAAATGGCTTGCTGTCTCATATTTGAAGGGTCTATCTCCAACAAGTGAAATAGCAAAAGAGGGCACACCAAGAATAGTTCCTTCAATGGCTGCAGATACTGTGCCTGAGTAGGTTACATCTTCGCCTAAATTAGCACCTTTGTTTATACCTGACACTAAAAGGTCTGGTTCACGGGGTAAGATTTTTTTTACACCCACCACTACACAATCAGTAGGTGTTCCGTTTACACTGTAGCATCCTTCTTTTATTAAGTCCACTTTAAGAGGTCTGTGCATTGTGAGTGCATGACTTACTGCTGAACGATCTCTGTCTGGTGCAACGATGTAAACTTCTCCCAGTTCTTTTAATACATCTGCAACAGTTTGTATTCCCTTAGAAAAAAAACCATCGTCATTGGTAACAAGAATCAAAGCCATGTCATTTATTCCTCTGTAAAATGTAATCGGATATATTGAAAAGAGTTTGTCTATGTGGTGAGGGAGGAAAAATCATAATTGCATCTTTTGCTTTTTGAATATATCCCTGTGCTATCTCCATAGAGGAGGCTATGGAGTTATATTTTTTTAGATAGGATAAAATTTTTGAAAGATTCTCTTCGGAGAAAGTCTCACCTTTTATAATCTCAACAATTTCTTCCTTTTCCTTAGCCTTTTTCAAAAGTTCAATAAGGGGAAGGGTGATTTTACCTTCCATTAGGTCTTTACCTAATTTTTTCCCTAAATCTTTTTCCTCTGCCACATAGTCAAGAATGTCATCTATCATTTGAAAAGCTATGCCCAAGTTATGTCCGAAGTCTGTTAAAGCTTGTGTTTTTTCTTGAGACAGATTGGCAAGGAGTCCTGCAATCCTGCAGGCTGCGGTAATTAGTCCAGCAGTTTTGCCTGTTATTATCTTTATATAGTCCTCAAAAGTAATCGATGGGTCTCCTGCTTTCATAAGCTGTAGGATTTCTCCCTCTGCCATTTTAGAAGTTGCTTGAGAAAGGGCTTCCATAATAGGTAAACTTTCCTGTGCTACACTCAGATGTAAAGCCTTTGCATAGAGGTAATCTCCAAGAAGCACAACAACCTGATTACCCCATATTCTGTTAGCAGACTTTTTACCTCTTCGTATTTCTGCCTCATCAACCACATCATCGTGTAGAAGGCTTGCGGTATGAAGTGCCTCTATTACTGCAGCAAGTATGACTCTTTTGTAACCTTTATATCCAGCAAGGTCAGCACTGAGAAGTAAAAAAAGAGGTCTTAGCCTTTTGCCACCCGAATTTATAATATATGCACCTATTGTGGGTATTAAGGTTGCTTCAGATTGAAAAATATTGGCAAGTTCTTTTTCTACTTCCTTTAATTCTTCTTCGTATTCTTTGAATATGGAGTTAAAATTCACAGTTTAAGCCTCAGTTTTTCTATTTTTTCGGGATTCTTTATATATTTAATGTGTTTAGGCAAAAAAGCCCCTTTTTCAGTAATTATTGCCCTTACATACTTTGCTGGAGTTACATCAAATGCCATGTTTATGACTTTTATACCTTCTGGTGCAATGGGAACTTTTTTTATTTTGGTTACTTCATTTGGGTCTCTTTCTTCAATAGGAATTTGTTCTCCCGATTTGATTCTCAAGTCAATGCTTGAGGTGGGAGCAGCAACGTAAAAGGGAACTTTGTTTTCCTTGCACAGTACAGCTAAAGAGTATGTGCCAATTTTGTTTGCTACATCTCCATTTTTTACAGTTCTGTCTGTGCCAACAATAACAAAATCAATCAAGCCTTTTTTAAGTAGAACTCCTGCAGTGTTGTCTGTAATAAGGGTAACATCTATACCTGCCTGCATAAGTTCAAAGGAGGTTATTCTTGCACCCTGAAGCACAGGCCTTGTTTCGCAGGAAATTACCCTGAAATTTATACCCCTTTCTTTTGCAAGATACATAGGTGCTGTTGCGGTGCCAAATCCACCTGTTGCGAGTGCTCCTGCATTGCAGTAAGTCATTACTGTGCAACCTTCTTTAAATAGAGGAAGTGCATATTCTCCTATCTTTTTATTTATCTCTATATCTTCCTCCTGAATTTTAAGTGCTTCATTTTTTATGGACTCTTTTAGCTCATCAGGTGGGAGGTTAAAATTGTTATTAATGAGGCTTTCTATCCTTTCAATAGCCCATTTTATGTTGACTGCTGTGGGTCTGGTGCTGATAAGTCTATTAAAAACAGGCTTTAGTTTATCATATATTTCTTTGGCTGATGAAGCCTTTATATTCATACATGCAAGAGCAACTGCCATAGCTGCAGCTATTCCAATTGCTGGAGCCCCCCTTATAGAGAGAGCTTCTATGGCTCTTGCTACCTCTTCATAATTTTTACATTCTAAATATTCTATTTTTTCAGGAAGTTTTCTCTGTTCAAGAATATATACTTTATCTTTTTGCCATTTTATTGCTTTAAGCATAGGCATATTATAACAATTTTTTAGAGGTTAAATCTTTCAATATGCAAGTTATTATCACCCTTCACTAAAGAATTTATCAAACTTACGCATTAAATTATTTAGAAATAAACGACGATTTCAATTTTAATGCTAAAAAAAGGGGGTGAAAAAAAGTTGACAAAGAAGAAAAATTTGTGGCATAAATTTTGATTATTAAAAAGATAAATTTGTCAATAATATACATAAAAAGGAGGAATCATCAAGAAATATCTTAGAAGTAACAACGGTACAAGAGCACCATCTAAAGACTATGGAGGAAGTATAGGTATTAGATATGCTAATGTTCAGGGACTTACAACAATGTGGATAGGTTTTGACAATGTTCCAGGGGATGTATGTGCAAGCCTATATCAGCAGTATGATGATGGAGTATAAAACACGGAAGTATAAGAATTATTGGAGACTATAACACTAATCCAAATACAATAATGGATTAAGTACTCTTTAATTTTTAGATTTTGAATATTCAGACAATATTTTTTCAACAATTTCTTCTGCAGCTTCTATAAAAGGAAACAAAATGAAGTCTGCTCCGGCTTTTTTAATCTTTTCACCGTCCTCCTGGGAGTAAGCTAAAATAGCTTTTTTACCCTTAAATCCTTTTTCTTTCAATGAATTAAGAAGTGCTATGTTTACTTCTATATTGGGTATAGTGCTTATAATCCATGATTTATCCATTAATGGTAAAGATAATAAACATTCAGGGTCTTCAGCATCACCATAGCAAACATTAAAACCTTCTTTATTAAGTAGACTTATTGCCTCGGGGTCAAAATCAAATCCCATTATATTTACACCCTGTTCATTTAGTTTTCTGGCAATATTACTTCCGAATCTACCCATGCCAAAGATAATAAAGTCTGGCGAATAGGGCTGTTTAAAACTTCCATAAGCTTTCTCTCTTTTAAGATTTTTCTTTTCAAAAACCTTTAGATAGGGCGATATTTTTTTATAAATTGAGTGAGAATAGAAAATCATGTAACTTGAAAGTCCGATTGTAATAATACCTACCATTGTTATTACTCCAAAAGCCCCATCATCTATATGTCCCAGTCTTACACCTAAGGCAGCTAAAATTAATGAAAACTCACTAATTTGTGCCACAGTAAGTCCTGCGAGGAATCCTGTTCTTTTACTGTATCCCATCATACCCATGATTATCATAACTATAAGTGGGTTACCAATTAACACAAAAAGAGAGAGTATAATTGAAGGCATGATTTGATAACTAAGTTGCTGAATATTTAATGTGGCACCAAGATCTATGAAGAAAAATAGTAATAGAAAATCCCTTAAATTTACTAAACGAGTTGCAATTGCTTCACGATAGGGATTTGACGCAAGAGAGACCCCTGCAATAAAAGCCCCTATTTCTTTACTGAATCCGAGCATTTCTCCCACAACAGCAAGAAAAATAGCCCAGGAGATTGAAAAAAGCACAATTAATTCTCTTGAACGGGCTAAAAAATGTAATAATCTTGGAAGAAAATATTTCATTAAGAAAGCAGTAACAATAAGGAATCCTAAACCTTTTATTGATAGATTAATGATTGTGTTAAAAAAACTTTCAGATTTCTCTGATGAAATAAAGGTAGTTAGTATTAACATTGCAACTATGACCAAAATATCTTGAACAATCAAAAATCCTATAGCTATTTTCCCATGAAGAGAGTCAATTTCTCGTTTGTCTGAAAGTAATTTTACGATAATTATTGTGCTTGAAAAAGTTAAGGCTACGGCTATGTATAAAGAATTTATTGAAGAAAAACCTAAACCTATGCATATGAAATAACCAAAGAGTGAAGTGAAAATGACCTGTCCTAATCCTGTTGCTAAAGCCACAGTGCCCATTTTTTTTATTAAGCTTATATCAAGCTTAAGGCCTACAACAAATAGGAGGACAGATATGCCAATTTTAGCAAGAAAATCTATTTCATCATTGGATCTAACTATTCCTAAAAAAGAAGGACCAGTAATTATTCCAATGAGTATATAGGCTAATATGAGAGGCTGTTTTATCCAGAGTATAAGTGTACCAGCAAGGGATGCAAGAAGAAGGAGAAAGGCGATTTCCTGAAAAATATTCTCAAAAAACATTAAAGAGTCTATGATGATTTGTCCTTTATATTTCTGTATAGAGCTATAAGTAAGCCAAGAGCAAAACCTAAAGTAGCAGTGAGTAATAAAAGTAGAATTAGAGGCATTTCAATTGTTATTAGTAGGATTTTTGTCTGTACAGGCTGGGTGTTTTGAATTATTACAATTCCCAGTAAAACTACAATAATAAAAATAAGAATTAACTTAAAATTTTTCATTTTGTTCACCTTCTATTTTTGTGAGAGCACTTTTTACTTCTAAATATTTAGCTATCCCATTTCTTGTTATCATACCTATGAGCTTACCATCCTTTAAAATTATGAGTCTTCCTATATCATTTTTTATCATTTTTTCAAGAGCATTAAAAACATAATCTTCTGGATTTACTTCCCATTCCTTTTTATGTCTGCTGTAAAATTCAGACACCTCTCTCTGAGCCCTGTCTTTTTCAGGGATATTTTTAATATCTCTTAATGTGATAATTCCTAAATATTTGCCCTCTGACAAAACAGGAAAACTTGTATATCCGTATCTAAGAAAGTATTCATTAATTAGTTTTTCAATGTTTATCTCTGGGGAAACAGTGACTAAGTCTTTTACCATAATATCTTTTATTTTCAAATTTTCAAGTAATGCCTGAAGGGTTGATTGTTGATAACTTCCATAGGCTGCGGAATATAAAAACCATCCTATGAGTATTAGCCAAAAGCCGGTAGGAATACCCAAGAGTAGAGAAAATATTCCGAAAATCATGAACAAAATAGCAATTCTTTGCCCCCATTTGGACGCTTTTTGGGTGGCATAAAGATAATCATTTTTTCTACTCCAGATAAAGGCTCTGAGCACTCTTCCTCCATCCATTGGGAATCCAGGTATTAGATTAAAAATTGCCAATATTAAATTAATGTTGGATACATAAGAAAAAAGAGATTTAAAGCCTAAATCTTCAGTATTTACCTTAATGATAAAAAAGACTCCCGCAAGAATGAAGCTTGCAATAGGTCCTGCAATGGCTATTCTAAATTCTGCCTTAGGATTGGGAGGTTCTCCTTTCATTTGAGCAACACCACCAAAAATAAAGAGAGTAATACTGTCAATCTCAAGTTTATATTTCATAGCTACTAAAGAATGAGAGAGTTCATGGATTGCCACAGACAAAAATAGCATTAATGCAGCTATTATTCCCTTAATCCAATAGGAAGTTACTGGTAGTTGAGGAGCTACAGTGGGAAAGTAATAGGTTGAAAGTGTCCAGGTAAGCAGACCGAATACAATCAGCCAAGTATAGTGGATTCTTATAGGAATTCCAAAAACCTTTGCTATCTGCCACGCTCCGTGAGTTAAATTGTTCATTTTCTTCTTCTCCTTCTGAGCCATTTATCAATTTCTACAACTACTATGACTGAAAGAGCAATAATAAGAATATTTCGCCAATCCTCCGCTGAAATGGGTTCAGTTCTGAATACCCACTGAAGTGCGGGAACGTATATAAAAGCAATCTGAGCAAGGGTTGCTACAATAAGGCTTAGGAAAAGAAACATATTGCTAAGCGGGTTTATTCTAAATACGGATTCATATTCGGAACGGCTGTTCCATGCTTGAAAGAACTGAAAGAAAACCATTGTAGTTACTGCTACTGTTCTTGCGGTCTCTATGGATTCTCCCTGTTTAATAGAATCCATAAAGGTATAGGCTACTCCTAAGGCTATTAAGATTCCAACAATTATTGTTCTCTCGATCATGAGCCTTGACATAATGCCCTCTTCTGGACGTCTTGGAGGTCTCTCAATAACCCCTTTTTCTCCAGGTTCGAAGGCAAGGGAAATAACCTGCAATCCATTTGTTACAAGATTTATCCACAGTATTTGCGCTGGAAAGTAGGGAATCGGTAACCCTGTTATAACTGCGCCAATTATGGAAATAATTGATGCAAGTCCTGTAGGTATGAGAAAAAAGACCACCTTTCTTATATTATCAAATACTATTCTGCCCTCTTTAACTGCATTAAATATGCTGGCAAAGTTGTCATCGGTAAGAACCATAGCTGATGCTTCCCTCGCTACATCTGTTCCACTTTTTCCCATGGCAATTCCTATATGAGCTGCTTTTAGAGCAGGTGCATCATTAACTCCATCTCCTGTTACTGCCACAATTTGTCCTTGAGACATTAGTTGTTTTACTATTTTTAATTTGTGTTCAGGAGATACTCTCGCAAAAATTAAAACAGTTTTAACCTTTTCAAATAACTCTTCATCAGACATTTTCTCTAAATCTTTACCTGTGAGAACCTCACTTTTTTCATCTCCTATACCAAGCATGTTTCCTATTGCTCTTGCAGTTATTGCATGATCTCCTGTGATCATGACAACTCTTATTCCTGCCTTTTTGCATCCCTTTATTGCCTCTATTGCCTCGGGTCTTGGTGGATCAATCATTGCTTGAAGTCCTACAAAAGTAAGACCATCAACAGCATAGCATTGTTCAATCTCTTTGCAGGAAAGCTCTTCTGTTTCTTTTGGTACTTTAACATATGCAAAGGCTAATACTCTCATACCTTCTTTAGCAAATTTGTTGATAATTGAATGAATCTCTCTCTTATTTATTTGTTCTCCCCATACATTTTTATTACATAAATCAATAAGTTTCTCTGGTGCACCCTTAATTAGGACTATTTTTTCTCCTCTATGTTTGTGTAAGGTAGCCATATATCCTCTTTCAGATTCAAAAGGGATGGTCTCAAGAAGTTCATATTTTTTTTCCTCTTCAGCCAACTTTAACCCTACCTTCATAGCTGAAACAATTAAAGCTCCTTCAGTGGGATCTCCTTCCAGCCTAAATTCATCGTTTTCCTGATAAATGTTCGACTCATTACATAACAATCCGATTCGCAGAGTTTCAATTAAAGCTTCACTATCCTTTTTAAGGTCGACTTCTATTCCATTATGAAGAATTCTTCCCTTTGGTTCATATCCGCTTCCTTCAACTTCATATACCTTTTTACCATCATAAATTAGCTTTACAGTCATTTCATTTTTTGTAAGAGTGCCTGTTTTGTCTGTGCATATAACTGTTGTACTTCCAAGCGTTTCAACAGCATGAAGTTTTCTTACGATAGCATTTTTTCTTGCCATGCGCATTACGCCAACAGCAAGAGTGACTGTTACAACCATTGGAAGCCCCTCTGGTATGGCAGCAACAGCCGTTGCAACAGCGGTCATGAACATATTTTTTATTCCTTCCCCAATTATTAACCCCATTGTAAAAAGTAATGCTGATGCAATAACGACAAAGATACCTACCAAATTGGCAAATTTTTGAATTTTATCCTGTAGAGGTGCTTTAACTGTCTCTGCTTCTTTAATGTGCTTAGCAATTTTACCAAAAACAGTATTCATCCCTGTCTCAACTACAACCCCCCTAGCTCTTCCGTTTACAACAATGGTTCCCATAAATGCCATATTTTTCTGATCACCGTAAGTGAGATTTTCTTCTTTTATAGTATGATGATGCTTTTCAGCAGGAAGTGATTCTCCAGTAAGTATTGATTCATCGATTTTAAGTTCTACTGCATGAATAAGTCTTATATCAGCAGGCACACGAATACCTGAATAGAGAATTACAATATCTCCTGGCACAAGCTCTTCACTGTTAATTTCCCTTTCTATTCTGTCTCTCAGTACCTTTGCCCTTGGCACAAGCATTTTCTTTAAAGCTCTTACGCTTTGTTCAGCTTTATATTCCTGAAGATAGCCAATTATTGCATTGAGAATAACTACAGCAAAAATGACACCAGCATCAATGTATTCCTTGAGAGCCAATGTAATTATTCCAGCAATGATCAAAATATATATTAGAGGGCTGGCAAACTGATGAAAAAATATTTTGAGTTTGTTAATTTCCTTTTCTTCTGCAAGTTTATTAGCTCCGAATTTTTCAAGTCTTTTTTTGACCTCTTCCGAAGTAAGTCCTTTTTCAGAAGTATTTAGACTATGGTAAATTTCTTTGATACCTGTTTTATACCAAAGCATACTATTCCTTTCTAATCTTTGACATGAAATATCCAACTGAGAGTGCTAATATTATGGCTGCAATCCCGAGCATGGTTAGACTGGAAACCTCTTTAACATCAAGTATGATAACCTTTCTTGCGATAGCAATCATTGCAACAGCTAATACAACTTTAACGTGGTCAACCCCTTCTTTAAGATAAGTTTTAGTTATTGATTCTAAAAGTTCTATTCCTATTATCACAAGCATGAAATCTCAAGAAGTTCGTCTAATTCAAGAAGAAAGACAGGAGGTGAAACTACATCTTTTATAATTACATAGATTAATTCAACAGTAGCGAGCAAAAGAACGAAGGCGAGAAGAAATATTATTACAACAATAAGTCCTCTCTTGAATTTCATAATAAGATCGAACATTATGAAATATTGTAATTTAAATTGACATAGCAAGTCTATGGATGTTACTTTATATCATCCACTTAAGGT
>CAZYLC010000001.1:46724-60886 GCA_964648755.1 uncultured Thermodesulfovibrio sp. | reverse complement strand
AATTTTTTTAGCTTTATTTTAAAAAAGGAGGTTTTCTATGAAAAGAGAGATTAAAAGAACTTCTGATAAGGCTGCTTTAGTAGAGCTTTTTGAGAAAAAATTAGCTGAGCTTCGCAACGGGTATATAGAAATTGATGACATTAAGGTTACTTTGCCTGAAGGTTTTGAGGTCGAGCTTGAATACAAAGAGGAACAAAAGGATGATAAAATTAAGTGCAAAGTAGAAATTGAGATAGAGTGGAGCAAGTAGAGAAAATCTATATTTTTTTTTCGTAAATTCTCAATGTTTTGTATCTTCTCGCACCAACTACTTTAGTAAGGTTTATTGTTTCATAGTTGTCCTCAAGTATCCATGAAAACTCACATTTCTTGAAGCCATGCTTGATTGCACCTTTGAAAGCTTCTCTTATAAGTAGAGATTCCACGCCTTTGAATCTAAAAGTTTTTTTTACGCCAAAAAGAAGAAGCCTAATTGATTGGATTTTTCTTCTGAAGTATAAAGCCTTTATGAGGGAGAAGGGTGTTAATCTTCCTCTAATTTTTCTTAAGACCTCGTTAAAATCTGGTATGGCACCAAAAAAACCAACAGGTTCGGAGTCTTTTTCAGCAATAATAACTAAGTCGGATATTGCTACAGGTTTAAGTTTTTCTGCCATGTAATCAATCTCTTCTTTTGTTATTGGAATAAACCCCCAATTTTCTTGCCATGCTTCATTGTATACTTCCATAAAAGCATAAAGCTCTTCTCTAAGATTTTTTAATTTTACAGTTCTTGCCTTTATTCCCTGTTTTTCAGCAAATTGGGCAACTCTGTCAATTTTTGTAGGAAGCTTCTCAGGCACATCAACAATGAAACAGAATAAATCTTTCACTTTTTCCATACCATAGGATTCAGCAAGTTCATTGTAATAGGGGGGATTATAGGGAATCATAAGCATAGAAGGCGTATCAAAACCTTCATACAGAAATCCACACTCTTCATTTGTTGAAAGATTCATAGGTCCGCGCATTATTTTAAGGTTATGTTCTTTAAGGAAGTCTTTTACTTTATCAAAAAGTGCCTCTGCAATTTTTTTGTCATTTATACATTCAAAGAGTCCAAAAAAACCAACATCATCTTTATGAAAATCAAGATGAGCATAATTCACAATACCCGCTATTCTGCCGATAGGTTTATCATCTTTATAAGCAATAAAAAACTTTGCCTCTGCTCTCTTAAAGAAGGGATTTTTATCAGTCAGATGATTCATCATATCTTTTATTAAAGGCGAGGGATAAAAAGGATCATGCTTGTATAAAGACAAAGGTAATTTGACAAAATTTTTAAAATTTCTTTTATCCGTAACTTCTATAATTTTGATGCTCATTAGACAATTTTAAAAGGAATATTTTGGATAAAATTAAATTTCATTAGACTTTTTAAATCACACCTAATGCCTTCCCAACTTTATTAAATGCTTCAAGCACCCTATCAAGATGCTCATCTGTATGAGTTGCCATGTAGCTTGTTCTTATAAGTGCTTTTCCAGGCGGCACTGCAGGAGAGACGGCCACATTAGCAAAAATCCCCTCTTCCTGAAGCATCATTACGAATTTAAATGCAAGTTCATCTTCACCAACAATGACGGGAATTATGGGAGTTTCGGCAACTCCAATATTGAATCCAAGCTCTTTAAAACCTTTGAGCATTTTATGTGTGTTTTTCCAAAGTTTTTCTCTTCTTTCAGGTTCATTAACTATTATATCTATTGCTGCTGAAACTGCAGCAACTGAGGCAGGCGGTGGACTTGCACTGAATATGAAGGCTCTACCAAAATGTTTGATATAGTTTATAACGTCTCGATGACCAGCTATAAATCCGCCGATGGAAGCTAGAGATTTACTATAAGTTCCCATGATAAGATCAACTTCCTTTTCAAGTTCGAAATGTTCTGCTGTTCCCCTTCCGGTATTTCCAAGTACACCAATGCCATGAGCATCATCTACCATTAAACGTGCACCGTATTTTTGGCAAACTTGATAAACTTCAGGTAGTTTTACGATATCACCCTCCATACTGAAAACACCATCTACAACAACAAGCTTTGTTTTATCTTCGCATTCTCTCAGCACCCTTTCAAGGTCTTCTATTTCGTTGTGTTTATAACGTTTTACTTCACCAAAGGATAGTCTACACCCATCAACAATGCTTGCGTGATCCATTTTATCAATGATTACTACATCATCTTTGCCAATTAATGAGGCAATTACTCCTAAATTAACCTGAAACCCTGTTGAAAAAATAAGGGCTGCCTCTTTTCTCATAAACCATGCAAGTTTTTCCTCAAGCTCAACATGAATATCAAGGGTTCCGTTTAAAAATCTTGAACCTGCACATCCTGTTCCATATTTTTTTATGGCATTAATTGCAGCTTCCTTGACTTTTGGATGATTTGTAAGACCAAGATAGTTGTTTGAGCCAATCATTATCATTTTTTTTCCGTTCATTATAACTTCAGGCCCTTGTGCTGACTGTATAACTCTAAAATAAGGATACATACCTATTTTCTGTAATTCATAGGCAGTTGTAAATTTGAAGCATTTTTCAAAAAGATCTTTTCTTATAGCCACTGATTCGCCTTGTACCACTTTGCTGTCCATTCCATCCCTTCCTTTATGTTAGTCTTTGTTCTGTAGCCAAGCATTTCCTCAGCTTTGCGAGTTGAGCAAACCCAGCAGTTTTGGGTGAGCTCTTTGAGTTTATCGCTATTTATTATACTTTTTTTATCAAATTTTTGAAATACCTTTATTAAAAAATCCCCTATTTTTTTAGGAATTTTAATCTTGAGAGGTTTTTTATTTAGAGCTTCAGATATGGCAGAAACGATCTCTTGTGTATTGTACGGTTGGGGATCAGCTATAAAAAATGTTTCTCCTCTACCTTCTTCTTTTTTTGAAGCTAAAATTATACCACTTACAAGATCATCAACATATATGGTTGAGTAAAGACCTTCGGCAAGATATAAAACAATTCCTGCTTTAATCATTTTAAAAAATGTTAAGAAATCACTGTCTCTCGGTCCATAGACAGCTGGTGGTCTAATAATTGTTATGGGCAATTTATCCTTTAAAGATTCAACTGCTTTTTCCCCAAGAAGTTTACTCTTGCCGTATTCTGATACGGGAGCAGGTATGGCGTTTTCATCAACAGGTGTTCCGTTTTTGCATGGGCCTACTGCTGCAAGACTACTTACATGGACAAATCTTTTCAAGGGAAAATTTGTTTTAGCCACAATCTCTACGAGATTTTTTGTTCCTATATAGTTTGATTGGAAAAATTCCTCTTGATCTTTTGCTTTTGTGATACCTGAGAGATTAAATATATAATCAAATTGCCAATCAATTTTTTCTAAGGAATTACTATCAGAAAGATCAGCTTGAATAATTTTTACTTCAAGTTTCTCGAGAAAACGAAGTTTTGAGGGATCCCTAACTATACAGTAAACTTCAAAATTTTCTTTTATAAGAGCTTCAGCAAGGTGGCTACCTATAAAGCCAGTTCCTCCCGTAACAAGAGCTCTCACTCAGCCTTCCTCACCTTGAGAGTTAGTCCTCTAACCTCTTCAACTATGATTTCTTCTTCTTTTTTTATCTCTCTTTCAGAGATTGCTTGCCATAACTCACCGTGAACCATTACCATTCCGCTACGGCTGTCAATATCAGTTTTGGCAACTCCTCTTAATCCGATTAGTTCCTCAACTCCTGTGACTGGTTTTCTTTTATGTGCCTTATAGGCAAGTCTTAGAAGTAGAGCAAAAAATAGGGCGGTGACAATTGTGACTGGAATAATTATAGAAATTGAAAGTTTGAACACGGGATTTGCTGTATCAAAAAGCATAATTGACCCTAAGACAAAACAGATTACACCACCTAAGGTTAAAAGTCCATAGGAAGTAAACTTTAATTCCAGTATAAAAAGGATAATTCCGAGAAGTATTAAGCCTGCTCCAGCATAGTTTATGGGGAGTGTTTGGAGACTATAAAAGGCGAGTATGAGTGAGACAGCTCCTATTACTCCTGGGAATATGGCTCCAGGGTTACTTAATTCAAATATAATTCCATAGATTCCGATCATGAGAAGTATATAAGCTATGTTGGGATTGCTTAGAAAATTAAGAAGTCTTTCTCTAAAATTCATTTTCATCTCATTTATTTTTACATCTTTTGTAGATAATACCTTTTCTCCAATCACTGTTTTAACTTTTTTACCATCAATCTCTTTGATTAATGCCTGTAAATCGTCAGCGATTATATCAATCACACCTTTTTTCAATGCCTCTATTTCAGTGGAGGAAATGCTTTTCCTAACAGCGAGTTCAGCCCATTCAATATTTCTTCCTCTTTGCTGGGCAATTGACTTAATGTATGCAACAGCATCATTGGTAACTTTTTCAGTCATTGTTGTATCCATTTTTTCTCCACCCATTGCCACGGGATGGGCTGCCCCTATATTTGTTCCAGGAGCCATGGCAGCAATATGGGCAGAGAGAGTTATGAAAGCTCCTGCACTGGCAGCACGGGCACCTTTTGGCGCTACGTAAACAATTACAGGTATATGGGAGTTAAGTATTTCCTTAACTATCTCTCTCATTGAAGTATCAAGCCCGCCCGGAGTATCAAGTTGAATGACTATAGCTTCAGCTTTAATTTCATGTGCCTTTTTTATGCCCTTTATAGTATATTCTGCATGAGGTGGGTGTATTACTCCATCAACAGTAAGAACCAATATATCCTTTGCCAGTCCTTTAGTTGGGGATATAAAGAATATAAAAATAAATAAACAAAATAGGACTACCTTAATTTTAGCTAAATTTCTCATCTTGCCAAATTATAACAAAGTTTTAATTTTTTCTTTAAGTTTGCCTATTATTTTTTTGGCAAAATCCTGATTTAGTTCTCCTGTGCCTGAAGGAATTTCGAATATTCTTTGAGGTAATTTAATATTATCAAAATCAAACCCACATTTTATTTTGAAGCGATATTTTTCAGCATATATTTCTTTACCTATTTCAGTTAGTCTTTTCTCGTCAAGGTCAAAACCAGTCAGCCTCAGGCATTGTAAAATAACCTGAGGAGAATAAATTTCTCTTCCAAAAAAACATATTACGAGGCTCGAGAGGATCTGTCTCCAGCATTCTTCTGCAATGATTTTTTCAGCAAATTGTTCCTCATCAAAGGATTTTATCATCGCTTCTTTATCAATAGCATATCCAGCACTGTCAAGATGACTATGCCTTGCACCAAAGAGATAGCCAAGATGAGCACCATAGCCTGTATGATATCCAGGCATTTCGTTTTTACCATAGGTGAGTGCAAACTCCTTACCTCCGTATTTAGATGACACATAATCGATACCCTTACGAAGATCTTTGAAAAATTCACTCTTGCCAAAAACAATTTTATTTATTAATTCAGAATAGGCATCTACATTTCCCCACTGTGGAATAATTCCCTCTGTCATTTTTTCATTTATGAGCCCTCTGTGAAAGGCTTCTGTGCTCCATGAAAGCAAAACGCCTGTTGAAATGGCATCAAGTCCCATATCTTCCACAACTTCAATAAGCCTCAATACTCCTTCAGGTGAGGCGACTCCAAGCATTGTACCGAGGGCATAGATCAATTCATAATCGTAGGATAAATAAACAGTCCTATAAAAATAGGGTTCATCTTCGTAGGGTTTTCTTAATGCTCCAAGATGAATACAAGCCACAGGACAATGGGAACAGGCAACTCTTCTTCCGAGATGTTTCTCAGCAAAGCTTTCTCCTGATATATTTTCCAATCCCTCAAGTTCGCTTGTTGTAAGATTTTTAATGGGAATACCTTTAGAGAAACTTAGAGGCATTATATTTGCAGGTGTACCAAGTTCATGATATTTCTTCATTTTGTCGGATTCTGCAAGTTGTTTAAGTAGATTTAAGTAGCAGTCTTTATATTCTTTGAAATCAGTGACTTTTAAATCTCTTTTCCCTGAGATAACTAAAGCCTTCAGTTTTTTACTTCCAAATACAGCTCCAAGTCCAAGTCTGCCAAAATGTCTATAGGTTTCAAGAGTAACACAAGCATAGGTTATCATTTTTTCTCCAGCAGGACCAATTCTCATTATGGTTCTCAAACCAGCACCAGATTCCTGCCTTCTTATAAGACTACCTGCGGATACCCCTTCTTCAAGCCCCCATAGTGTTGTAGCATCTTTGAAGTATACTCTATCTCCATGAATTGCTACGTAACAGGGTCTTTCCCTCCTCCCCTTGATAACTATAGCTCCGTATCCTGCCATTCTTATTGCTATAGCACTTCTTCCACCAGCGTGAGATTCACCAAGATTACCTGTATGGGGAGACTTAAATAATGCCACTGTTTTAGAAGCAATTGGAAAGAGTCCATTTAAAGGACCTATTGAAAATATTATGGGATTATCTGATGAAAGAGGGTCTGTATCATATTTACAGTTTTCATGCAAAAGCTTTATTGCTACCCCTGTGCCACCTATGAATTGAGAGAACAAATCGCCCCTCTCTTCAATCCAAAATTTCTTCTTTGAAAGGTCAATATATAGAACTTTTTTTAATGTATCTTCCTTTATCATGCTCTTTTATACTCCAAAACCTTGTAATGACAACTTTTTGCACACTCTCCACATTGAATACAAATAACTGGTTTGTTTTTCCCATTATTCCAGCCAATAGCATCAAGGATGCAGGCTTTAACACAGTGACCACATCCAGTGCATAGTTCTTCTTTAAGTAATACACCTCCACCTTTTCTTACCACTAAAGCATCTTCAGGGCAGGCACGGGCACAGGGAGGATCTTCACATCCGCGGCAGACAAATACAGAAAAACCACGAGATATTCCACCTTGAGAACGTACTTTTATACAGGAGCTTTCAAGTCCTGCAGCTAAATGGGCTCTTCCGCAGGCAAACATGCAAATTAGACAACCCACACATTTATTGGCATCCTTTACAAAAACAGGCATATAAAAAATTATAACATGTTATAATTTTAAATCTAAACATGGAAAAACAAATCCTTCTTTTTTTTCATAAAACTCTGGCTAGTAATTTCTTGGATAGTTTAATGTTTTTCTTTACTCAAAGAGGTTATCTTCTTGGGCTTCCTGTATTTTTTTGGATGTTATATAGATTTGGAGCAAAAGAATATAAATTAATCCTTTATTTAATCGTGGCAATCATTTTGGGAATATTTATTGCTGATTGGTCTTCTCTTGAAATAAAGAATCTAATTCAGAGGGTTCGTCCATGTCATACGGAGTATTTTAGAGCTATTGTTGGGTGCTCGGATTCTTATAGTTTTCCGTCAAATCATGCTACTAATTCTTTAGCAGCTGCAGTTATTTTATTCCTTTTTGGAAGGAGATTAGGACAATCAAGATTAGTTTCAATCTATATTTTCTCAGTAGCCCTTATAATTTGTTTTTCAAGAATTTACTTAGGTATACACTGGCCTATAGATGTACTGGTAGGAGCTTTATGGGGAGCAATTATTGGTTTTATTGTTTTCAAAGCTACTATTTCAATAAATAATCTAAGGAGATTATTTTACTTTTTCCTCATTGTTTTAAGCCTCTTCAGAATCTATTTCATTCTTCAAGGTTCTTTAGATATCTCTCCCGATGAAGCACACTATTGGGAGTGGAGTAGAAGGCTTGATTTAAGCTATTATTCTAAGGGGCCCATGATTGCCTATTTGATTGCCCTTTCCACATGGCTATTTGGAGATACACCCTTTGGTATAAGAATTTTGGCAGTGGTATGTTCTTTTTTAAGTAGTATTTTTATTTATAAGATTGGTAAAAAATTATTAAATGAAAAAGTAGGCCTTATTAGTGGTATATTTTTTCAGATAATACCCTTATTTTCAGCCTTTGGAGTCATTTTTACAATCGATAGTCCATTTATTCTTTTTTGGATAATTTCCATGTACCTCTTTTTGATTGCCCTTGAGGGAAGAAAAGTATACTGGTTAATCCTTGGAATTACTATCGGTCTTGGGCTTCTTACTAAATACACTATGGCTTTTTTCTATCTGTGTATGTTTGTTTTTTTGGTAAAATGGAAGAGGGATTATTTGTTTTCAACTCATGGTAACAAAATAAATATCTTTAAAAATACCGCAATTTATCTTTGCATACTCATTTCTATGGTGATATTCTCTCCAGTAATAATATGGAACTTTCAGCATGAATGGGTAACTGTGAAACATACAGCTGGACAAGCACATGTTTATGAGGGGTTTAAGATTTCATTAAAATTTTTTGCTGAATTTGTAGGAAGTCAATTATTAGTAATTACACCTTTAGTTTTTATATTTGGTCTTTATTTTCTACTCAAGCCTTCAGCATTAAACTTTAATTCTAAGGTATATTGGTTTTTCATATCCTTTTCTTTGCCGGTGTTTATTTTCTTTTTGCTTAAAAGTATACATGGTAAGGTTCAAGCAAATTGGGCAATGACCGCCTATATTCCCTTTCTTCTTATACTAGCATATGCCTTTGAAAGGAAAGTATATAAAAAAATTATTCTATCTTCAACTATTATGGCAGCAATATTAACTATTATAAGTTATTCCATACCTTTTATTAATCTTCCAGCTAATCTTGATCCCTCTTCAAGGCTTAAGGGTTGGAAGCAACTGGGAGACAGAGTATATGAAATAAAACAGGAACTTATAAAATCTGGTAATGTGATTATTTTCTCTGATAGATATCAGATTTCAAGTGAACTTGCCTTTTATGTAAAGGATCATCCCACAGTTTATTGTATTAATCTTGGCAGAAGAATGAATCAGTATGACCTTTGGGAATCAATAAATAATGAACTAAAAGAGGGGATAAAAATAAACGGTATATATGTTGTTTATGGAAAAAAAAGTAATCCTGAGCCAGAGGTTTTTAATGCCTTTGAAGGATGTAATTCTGAAATTTTTACAGCTAAATATAAAAGTGTTAATATTAGAGATTATACAATTTTTAAATGTTATAACTTTAAGGGCATGAATTTAAAGAAACCACAAAGCTATTGAGGGAGTTAATATGAATTTATCAGTTGTTATACCTCTTTATAATGAAGAGGAGAATATTTACGAACTTCATAAAAGGTTGGCAGATACATTAAAGCAACTTTCAATTTTCTATGAGATAATCTATGTTGATGATGGAAGCTCTGACAATACATTAAAAAAACTTGAAGAAATTCAAAAAAATGACCCTAATGTAGTTATTTTAGCCTTCAGAAGAAATTTCGGGCAGACCGCAGCCTTTGCTGCAGGATTTGATTTTGCAAGAGGAGATGTTGTTATCACTATGGACGGAGATCTTCAGAATGACCCTGTAGACATACCAAAGCTTCTTGAAGCTATAAAAGATGCTGATTTAGTAAGTGGCTGGAGGAAAAAAAGGAAAGATCCCTTTCTATCAAGAAGGTTTCCTTCTATAGTAGCAAACTGGCTAATTGGTAAAGTTACAGGAGTTAGAATACATGATTATGGATGTTCACTTAAGGCTTACAGAAGAGAAGTGGTAAAAAATCTTAGGCTTTACGGTGAGATGCACAGATTTATACCAGCCCTTGCAAGCTGGTATGGAGTAAAGATCAAGGAAGTAGAGGTAACTCATCATCCACGATACAAGGGAAAATCTAAATATGGAATAGGAAGAACAATAAAAGTTCTCCTTGATCTTATTACAGTGAAGTTTCTCCACAGCTTCTCAACAAAGCCAATTCAGTTTTTTGGTCCAATAGGGGTTTTATTCATTCTTACAGGAGTTATGATTGTTAGTTATCTTGTTTTTCTTAAATTTTTCAAAGGGATTTCAATAGGAGGAAGACCCTTACTTCTCGGAGGATTCTTTTCCATACTAATAGGATTAAACTTTGTTGGAATGGGACTTCTTGGTGAGATGATTGTGAGAGTTTATCATGAAACACAGAAAAAGCCTATCTACATTCTGAAAAAGATTTTAGGTCCAGGAGATTGAAAAGAAATTTAAAAGTCATTTTTCGATTCTTAGTTACAATAACTTTAATTATATATATTCTAACTAAGATTGACCTTTCAGAATTGTTCATTATTCTCTCAGAAATAAATATCTTACTTTTTTTTACTGCTTCTTTTTTATATATTGCCTCTTCATACATATCCACTTTAAGATGGAAGCTTTTTCTACCCTCAGATTCAGCTTTAACAAAGGGTAGCTTGTTTTCTCTTTATATGATAGGTTGTTTTTTCAATATTTTTCTCCCGGGTATTATGGGAGGTGATGTAATAAAGGTAATTTTAATGAGAAAAAATACTGGTCTAAAAGAATCAATAGCTTCAGTTTTTATTGAAAGATATATTGGTTTTTTTGTCTTACTTTTGCTTGGAATTCTTTTTTTCTTTATATTTTATGATGATATCCCAAAAAATGAAACTATATATCTTGTCCCTTTAAGTTTTATTTCTTTTTTATTTGGAACAATTATTTTATATCTTTCAGGGAAAATATCCTTTTTAAGAGATATAAAAGAATACATTTTTAGATTTGACAGAAAACTTTTTTATAGAGCATTTATTTATTCACTTCTTGTTCAACTCACTGTTATGATATCAGTCTATGTTATCTTTTTAAGCCTGAATGTAAATATTAAATTTTATGAAATAGTGATTTATCTTCCACTAATTATTATTTTAGCTACTTTACCAATATCTGTGTCGGGCATTGGAGTAAGGGAATGGGGTTTTTTAATGTTCTTTGGTGGGAATGTGGGTAATGAGAAAGCTTTGGCAATATCTATATTATGGTTTATTTCAATAGCTTTTGCTTCTCTCTATGGGGGATTTGAATATCTAAGATTTAAGGATTTTATCAATGTGCATTATAAAAAGTAACCTTTTTAGATCTCTAAGGTTATTGGGGAAAGGATCTGATTTAAATTTTTCTATGACCTTTGGCTCTTTAAGTTCATTGTCTATTTGAAGTCTATATTTTTTTACTATTTCATCAGCTATATAGAATATGTCTTCTCTTCTCTCTCTTAAGGGTGATATTCTAAAAAAGATAGGATTTAGAAGTTTTATCAGAGAATTATTAAATTCTTCTTTAGCCATTTTTATTCTAATATCTTCTTTACCTATTAGAATAAATTTTACATCCTTAAATTCGGTGGGTTTAATCTCTCCCACCATATAAAAATTCTTATCTCTAATTGCCTTTTCAAGTTTAGTTTGAAAATCTGAGGGCATATTATCAAACTCTTTTATTACTAATGTTCCATTTTCTGCAAGCTTTAGAATACCCTTTTTACCTTTTTTACCCCTAAAGCCTTCCTTTATGCCAAAAAACTCTTCTTCTAATGATTCGCTCTCCATGTCTGCAAAGATCATAACAAAGGGCCTGTCTTTACGAGGATTATTTTCATTGTGGTGAAGCGCGGCTGCGAGAAGTCTTTTCCCTACTGCTGTTTCACCGTAAATATATATATTCCTATCTTTTGCGTTTTCTCTAAATAATTCCTCCAGCATTTTAGAGAAAATATTATTTTTCGATATAAATTGAAATTTCTTGAATCTGTAAAATTCTTCAGTAGAGAATTTTATTTCTTCATCCACTTCAAAGGTTTTACAAATGCTTATGAACCTGTCCATGGCAGTTTGTAAAATATCAAAGGCATCAGTCTCTTTGATACTAAAGTATCTTTTTGAAAGTTCTAAAAAAAGTTCCTTGTTATCTACTACAGAGGGAAACATTAGACATTGTGCACCATATGCTGAAAGATCCGACAGAAGAGCTAAATCATAGGGTATTTGTAATTCTGAACCTTTCGGAGGTTTAAAATCCTTTAGAATTTTTTGCCCTTTATTGAATATTTTACTCAGAAAATTAATAGTATTTCTGTAAATCGGAGGACTTAAAATATTACGCTGAGCAGATTCTAAATTATTTGTTCCAAAAATTGTATTTTCAATGAAAACTCTATCTTCCAAAGGAAGTTTAATCAAAAAATTAATTATTCTTCTGTATTTTGGAAATTCATTCATCATAAAAAGCAAGCTTAGACAAGGAATTAATCCAGCAAAAAAAGCTTCATCTCTATGTAAATGAGTTTTTTTCTCAGCTATCAAAGAAGAAATTTCTGCACTCAAAACTCCATAAATCCAGATCTGTAAATCTTCTTCTTCAAGAAAAAGGTCTCTTTCAAGAATAATATTTTTAATTCTTTGGATGCCTAAATAATTTACTATTTGAGAAAAGTTTGTTATTTCCTTATAAACTAAATTTCTATTGACTTCACGAATTAAAAGATAGGCAATAGCAGGATCATATTTTAATAAAAAGGGAGATTTATCAAGTTCTTCATCTATAACAGTTTTAAATTTAGTTATGGTATGTTTGAAAACAGGCAATGACATATAATTCTCTATTATAATAAAATAGGATGCAAAATAAAAGAGTAAAAATGATTAAAAATGTATAAAGAGAAAGATTTCGAAATAATTGTTGTGGGAGCGGGTCACGCAGGATGTGAAGCAGCCTATGCTTGCGCAAAGATGGGCTTAAGCACTGCTCTATTTACAATTTATCTTGACACAATCGCTCAGCTTAGCTGCAACCCTGCTATTGGAGGGCTTGCAAAGGGCCATCTTGTAAGGGAGATAGACGCCCTTGGCGGTATCATGGCAAAGGTTACTGATATGGCAGGAATACAATTTAGAATGCTAAATCGTTCAAAAGGACCTGCTGTATGGTCTTTGCGTGCCCAGGCTGATAGAATACTGTACAATGTTTTTATGCGAAAACTCCTTGAGGATACAAATAATCTTGCAATAAAGCAGGCTATGGTTGAAGAAATAGTTGTAGAAAATGGTAAGGTTAAGGGAATTATTACCTCTCTTGGTGTTTTCTATGGTGCTAAGGCAGTAATAATTACCCCTGGAACTTTTCTAAATGGGCTAATTCACATTGGACTTGACTCATTTGAAGCAGGAAGAGCAGGAGAGTTTCCTTCAAAAAAACTATCTGAATCCATTAAAAAGATTGGTCTTAGAATGGGAAGATTAAAAACAGGTACACCCCCAAGAATTGACGCAAAGACAATAGTTTTTTAAAAAACAGAAGAGCAAGGCGGGGATGACCCGCCTATACCTTTTTCCTATTCAACAAAGGAAATCACAAATCCTCAAGTGCCCTGCTATATAACCTATACAAATGAAAAAACCCATGAAATAATTCTAAATAACCTTGACCGTTCACCTCTTTATAGTGGAAAGATAAAGGGAATAGGTCCGCGTTATTGTCCATCTATTGAAGATAAGGTTGTCAAATTTAGAGAAAAGCCAAGACATCAGATATTTCTCGAACCCGAGGGTTTTAGTAGAAAGGAATATTATGCTAACGGCATTCCTACATCTTTGCCCTATGATGTGCAGGTAGCTTTTGTAAGAACAATCCCAGGACTTGAAGATGCTGAAATAATGAGACCTGGATATGCAATTGAGTATGATTTTGTATATCCAACGCAGATCAAACACAATCTTGAGGTAAAAGGCATCGAAGGGCTTTATCTTGCAGGACAGATAAATGGAACAAGCGGATATGAAGAGGCAGCTGCGCAGGGTCTTATGGCAGGCATAAATGCAGTCTTAAGAATAAAGGGACAACCACCTCTTATTCTCCGTAGAGATGAAGCCTATATTGGTGTCCTTATAGATGATCTTGTTACAAAGGGAACTCAGGAACCATACAGAATGTTTACATCTCGTGCTGAATTTCGCTTGCTTTTAAGGCATGATAATGCGGATCTCAGGCTTAGAGATCATGGATACAAAATTGGACTGGTAGATGAAGAAATCTATGAAGCCTTTAGGCATAAAAGGGATTTACTGGAAAGGGAGATAAAAAGATTAAAAACCATTACAATAAAGCCTTCAGAGGAGTTAAATAGAGAATTTATAGGATTAGGAACATCTCCAATTGATGATGCTACATTTCTTGACAAAGTTCTTAAAAGGCCAGAAATTAAATATGAGCTTATTAAAAAGTTTTCGCCTCCCCCATTTGAGCTAACAAGGGAAATTGAAGAGCTGGTAGAGATTCATATTAAATATGAGGGTTACATA
>CAZYLC010000001.1:35299-46714 GCA_964648755.1 uncultured Thermodesulfovibrio sp. | reverse complement strand
GAACTTGTTGAGAGAATGAAACAGTTTGAAGAAAAGGTAATTCCAGAAAGCTTTGATTTTAATATCCCGGGACTATCAAGAGAGGTGATACAGAAACTTAAAGATGTAAGTCCAAGAACAATTGGACAGGCGATGAGAATTCCAGGAGTAACACCTGCTGCCATATCAATTCTTATGGTTGCCTTACAGAAGGGTACAGGGATAAAAAAATAACGGTGCAAGACATAAAGGACTTTTTTAAGCGAAGTTTATCCAAAGAAATAGTTGAAGAATTATGCCTCCCTATTAATGTAAATAATACAGATGAATTTATAATCCCTTTCATTGTCTACCTAAGGGAATTAAAAAAATGGAACAAAGCTTACAATCTCACTGCTATAGAAGAGGAAAGGGAGATAGTAATAAAACATTTCATTGATTCACTTTTTTATTTATATTTTATTAAAGATAAAAGTTTAACTATAGCTGATGTAGGCTCTGGGGCAGGATTCCCAGGTATACCAATTGCGATTGTAAGACCCTACCTTAAGATTAAACTTATTGAACCTTCATGGAAGAAATGTGCCTTTCTAAAAAATATTAAGAGAAAGCTTGAGCTTAATAATGTAGAAATAATCGAGGCAAAAGCGGAAGATGTCAGTGAAAAGTTTGATATTGTTCTTAGCAGAGCTTTGTGGAGTATTAAGGATTTCATAGAAAAGTGTTCTCATCTTTTGAAAGAAGGAGGCTTTTTTTTAATAAGCAAATCATTAAAAATTGAGGAAGAACTTAAAGATCTGCCATCTGAGGCAAAAATAGAAATCAAAGAATTTAGCCTTCCAGAAGTTTTTAATTTCTCTAAGGAATCAAAAAGGTTTATAATCAAAATTGAAGATGCGCGTTTTAGGTATTGATACATCAACAAAATATGCAGGTGTTGCTATAGTTGAGGATGGAGTAGTTCTCGCACAGTCTATTTTACAGTTTATGGCATCCCATTCGGAAAAGCTTCTTCCTGAGATTGCTCATATACTTGAAATTATGAAAATACCCCTTGAAAGCATTGACTATTATGCAGTTACTACAGGCCCTGGTTCGTTTACAGGCTTAAGGGTTAGTGTGAGCACTGTGAAAGGACTTTCTTTTGTGACAGGGAAAAAAGTAATTCCCCTATCAACTCTTGAGGTTATTGCAAGAGGCCTGGCATTCGTGGATTATCCAATATGCCCTATTCTTGATGCCAGAAAAAAGGAAGTTTACTCAGCCCTTTTTAAATGGGAAAAAGACGAATTGATAAGACTCAAAGAAGACTCTGTGTTAAACCTTGAAGTTCTTAAGGGATGGCTAAATGAAAGAACAATTTTTGTAGGAGATTGCTTAAATACTTATAGAGAAAAATTAGCACAAATTTTCGGAGAAAAAGCACTTTTTGCTAAAAGCATATACAGTATACCTTCTCCAGCAATAATAGCAATAATGGGTGAAGAGAAAGCTAAGGAAGGCAAGTTTATATCTGCAAGAGATTTACAGCCTATTTATCTGCGCAAATCAGAGGCTGAGATTAAATTTGGATGAAGTTTACCATAAGAGATTTCAATGAATCTGATATATTGCAAATTATAAGTATTGCTCAAGAAAGCTTTACTTTACCTTGGTCAATTAAATCTTTTTTATCAGAATCTGAAAATAATAAATCAATTTTTAGAGTTGCAGAGATTGATAATGAAATTATAGGTTATATTGTAGTTAAAGTAATTTTAGATGAAGCAGAAATTTTATCTTTAGCCACTAAACCTTCATTCCGAAGAAAAGGAGTTGCTTCTGCTTTACTAAAAGATGTGATATTTAAAATTAAAGATATAGCAAAAATTTGCTATTTAGAGGTTAGGATCTCAAATATAGAAACTATAAATCTTTATAGAAAATTTGGATTTAAAGAATATGGTATAAGAAAAGATTATTATATTGCTCCTCAAGAGGATGCCCTATTAATGAAGATTGATTTACAATAAATGGGAACTTTTTAATTTTTATGGTAGATTTCTTCAATGTGGCTTAATAGCCCATGAATCATTTTTAGTTCCCAGAAGGTAAGTCCTGTTCTTCCTAAAAAATGTTTGAAATTGTTAATAATACTCTCCTCAATGTCCTTATTCTCAGGTATATATCCTGTTTTTTTTAGGATTGAACTAAGTCTTTCATATAATTTATTAAGTTCTTCTTGATTTACATAAAATTGTTTTTCCATGTGATAGTCTCTCAAATTTTCTAATCTCCTGAGTTCGTATGCAACTATTAAGACCGCCTGACTAAGATTTAAAGAAGGTTGTAAAGAGGAGGTGGGGATTGTTAAAAGGTAACCACATTTTTCTACTTCTTCATTGAATAATCCTTTATCTTCTCTACCAAAAAGAATGGCAACTTTATTGTTTTGAGCTATATCATAGATTCTCTTTACCCCATCTTTCACATCCACGATTGCTCCTCTTTTAGAACCTCTTCTTCTTGTTGTTCCAACCACCAAAGCTTTATCATTTAGGGCAGTATCTAAACTGTCATAAATTTCAGCTTTTTCTAAAATATCTTCACTTCTCCATGCCATCCATTTTGCTTCTTCTTTTAACTCTGGTGGATTTATAAGGACGAGATTTGTAAACCCCATATTTTTCATTGCCCTTGCTGAAGAACCAATGTTACCACTTTCTTTAGGCTCTACGAGTATGAAAAAAATATTTTTTTTCCAATTCATTTTAGAAAGGTTCTTCTTCAGATATAGGAGATTCTTCGAGTCCTTGCAATGTTTTATGAAGCTCTTCTTCTGCAGTGCGAAGTTTATTTTTACAAAAATGTATTAATTCAGTTGCTCTTTTAACTTTTTCTACGAGAATATCTACATCTACTTCCTGTGATTCAATATATTTTAAAATCTCCTCAATTTCTTTTATAGCTTTAGAATAGGTTAAGTTTTCCATTACATTCCTCCTTTTTTCTTACTTTTCCTAAAATTTTACCCTTAAATAGATAAATTTCAATATTATCACCTATATGGACATCTTTCGCATCTTTGAGGGGTTTACCATCAAAGTAAGTTATACTGTAACCTCTCTTTAAAATATTTTCTGGACTTAAAAGTCTCAGTTTATCTTCCATTTGTCTTAGTTCTATTGTCTTTATATTCATAAAATTTTTTGTTTTTTCTATGATTGATTGATGGTTCTTTGTTAGGTTGAATTTTGATTTTGTTAGAAATTGTGATAATTTTAAAACTGTTCTGTTATTAACTGAATTAATTTTAATAATCTCATTCTTTAGTCTGAGATTTGTATTCTTATGGAATAAATGTTTAAATCTGAACAATTTTTCTTTTTCCAAATTAAATTTTGTAAGTACCACTTTGCCTGTATCAGTTAATAGGGAATTCATGCGAGATTTTAACTTGTTTAATAAACCATTAACTGAGATGGTTATATTTTTAGCATAGTTATTATTTTTAGAGATTTCTATGTTTATTATGGATTTCACTTTATTAGCAATTAACTTTTTTAGACTTTCAATTTGAGAATCAAAATTTAATGCTTTTTCAAGAATAAACTTAGCAACTTCCGATGGAGTTTTGAAACTACTGTGGGCTACATGATCAGCTACTGTTTTATCTCTTGTATGTCCTATACCAGTTAATACAGGAAGGGGCATCATTGCGATTTTTTTAGCAATTTCATATTCATCGAAACATTGAAGATCAACTACAGAACCACCGCCTCTAATAATGGCAATAACATCATATTTTTCATATTCTAAAGCACATTGATTAAGGGCATTTACTATGGAAGTCACTGCCTCTTGCCCTTGTACAAAAGAGTCATAAAGCTTTATATAAAACTTGAAACCGTATTTATTATCCTTTAAAATTTTAAGAAAATCCTCATATCCTGCTGCTGATTCACTGGAAATAATAGCTATTTTTTGAATGATTATAGGAATTTCAAAAGCTTTATTTTTTTCTAATAGTCCTTCCTTTTCCAGTCTTTCTAAGACTTCCTTTTTCCTTATTTCCATTTCACCAAGCGTATAGGAGGGATCAATTTGAAATATATTTATCTTAAATCCGTATTTTTCATGGAATATTGGTTTCCCAAGAAAGAGTATTTTTAAGCCTCTTTGAATATTTATACCTGTTTTTAGATAGAAATTATGGATAGTATCCACATTCCCTTTCCATAATACAGCTCCTGTTTGAGCTATGATATCTCCGTTACTCTTTTCGACTAATTCAAACCAGTAATGTCCATTTTTATCGGAGTCTACCCTTGCAATTTCAGCAACAATCCATCTATATTCTGCCAAATCTTGAAAAATCTCTTTTATATCGGTTAGGAACTGTGATAAGGTTTGATACTGTGTTTGAGTATTAAACATTAAGACATGCCTCTTTTATTAACTCTTTCATTTCTTTTACAGCTCTCTCAACTCCTACTAAAAGAGCTCTCGAAATTATGCTATGGCCTATATAAAGGGCTCTTAAACCACTTATTGAGGCTATAGGTTTTACATTAAAGTAAGTTAATCCATGTCCAGCATTGGTAAGGAGTCCTAAACTTACAGAGTATGAAACAGCATCTTTTATTCTCATAAGTTCATCCCTTTGAGTTTTGCCTCTACTATCCGAATAATAACCGGTATGGATTTCCACCATATCTACTCCTATTTCTTTTGAACATTCTATATCTGCTCTTGAGGGATTGATAAACAAACTTACTAATATTCCTGCATCTTTAATTTTTTTTACAGTTTCTTTGAGATGCTCCTTCAATTCAATTACATTTAAGCCTCCCTCAGTGGTAAGTTCTTGTCGCTTTTCAGGAACAATAGTTACCATTTCAGGTTTAGTCCTTATAGCTATATTTATCATCTCATCTGTAGCAGCCATTTCAAGATTTAATTCACAGGGGACAACTTCACTTAAAATCCTAAGATCTCTATCTTGTATATGGCGTCTATCTTCTCTTAGGTGAATTGTAATCCCATCTGCTCCTCCAAGAATTGCTAAATTAGCTGCCGCTACAGGGTCGGGTTCAAAGGTTTTTCTTGCCTGTCTTACTGTTGCAACATGGTCTACATTTACACCGAGTAATACCATTACAACCCTCCTACGAATAATTTTTAATTTAAATTCTACAACTTTTAGTTATAATTGGGCAATTTTAGGTTATTCTCTACCTTTGATCCATAGAGTGCCGCAGGTTGTTCTAAAATCACAATATTGGCAATTCTCTTTGAAATTTTTTGTGGGATAGAAAGGGATATCAGAGTTAAGCAACTCATTGATAATATATTTTACAATTGATTCGATGGTATCCATAGCATTCTCTAATGAAATAGACTTTTCTAATGGATTGAATTCTATATCATTATCAATTTTAGACTTTCCAATTAGCAGATATATTCCGACTAAGTTATTTAGAGGAATATTTTTTTCTCTACTAAATCCCAATAGGTAAATAGGTATCTGAATACTTGATATGCTCTTTGAAAGAAGATGAGTTAAATAACAGGTTTTACCAGCTCTTAGTTCGCTGTTATAAAATTCAAGAATTTCAGGAAGTTTGTCAAATTTGATCCTATAGTTGTCTTTTTTACCAGAAGTTTTATAATCAATGAGAAATATCTTGTCCGAACGTTCTTCTATAATATCTATTCTCCCTGAAATTTTAATATGTTCAAAAATAATGTTGAATGGTTCTTCCACACCTAATATTCTTAGAGAATAGTTATAAATAATATCTGAGTAATATTTCTCAAGAACCTCTATAACTCTTTTTATAATTTGTTCTTTAATTAAGTAGAGACTGCCAGATATGTAATCTCCATATCTCCTTTTAAATTCCTCATCAGTTATTTTCTTTATTAAATCTATTTTTATATGTTGATTATTCAATTTTTTGACATTTTTTAGTCCTTCAAAGAAAGAGGCAAGCACACTATGAACAATTCTACCTATTTGGGCGGAATCTATCTCTATTTCCTCTTTATCCTTTAGCCCAAGAAAATAGGAATAATAAAATTTCAGGGGACATTTTAAGTACATATCAATAGAAGAGGGGCTGTATGATAAATTTTTTAAAAAATCTATATGTTGTTTTTCTTTTTTTATCTCTTTAGGTTTATCAGCTGATAAGTTGACTCTGTAGTGAACTACTTGCTTGTTTATTTTTTGAGATTTTTGTTCTTTTTCCCATATCAATTTTTCAATAAATCTTGATTTTTCTCTTTTTTCATCCCTAACGTAAAACAAATAAACTTGCTCTGCACCATTTATCAGTGTCCTAAAATAGTATTCTATGAATTTCTCTCTATCTTTAAAGGTAGGAAGACCTAAGGCTTCTCTTACCTTTAATGGTAAAACATAGTCTTCATAGATTGGGGGAAAAATTTCTTCGTTTAAATCGAGGAAAAAGACATTTTTGAAATTTAAATTTCTTGTTTCAAGAAAACCAAGAATTTGTAATCCTTTTACGGGGATGCCTTCAAAGGGTGTTCTTATGTTTCTAATATAATTTTTCAAAAGGTTAAAATAACCTGAAAAAGCAGGGAAATTTATATTTTTTAAAAGAGAATTAGACAGCTCCTCGATTTTGTTAACCACAGTATTATAGAAAGGAAAGAAAAGAGGATGGTATTTGGCTGTGCTTTTCACATATATAAAATTGAGTAGCCTAATGCACTTTTCAGAAAAATCTCCCACGTTACTAATATTAAAAAAAGGTCTAATAAGAGTATCATGTATATTTTTAACATGTTTCTTTAAATGGGTAAGCTCATACTTTTTTAATCCATCTATCTTGTTGAAAGCCTTATCTAAAATATTATCCTCAAGTTCATCTAAAAGCACAGTCATTCCTTCTTCAGATAGATAGGATTCAAGGCTGTGAAATAAAATTCTTGTTACGGTAGGGTTATCGTCAAGCGTAATGTTTTTAACATAGGGATGAAGAACAAACTGAAGATATTCTGATACCGGGAAGAGATATTTGCCCTTTTCCTCTTGAATAAGACTGTTAAGCATCTTAGAGAGAGATTCAAAAAAACTCCAGAGGGGAGTTCTAATAACAGGATATCCCATGGATATGTTATATTCCTCTTCCTCCAAAAAAGATAAACCTTGCTTTAGAATTGGAAAGAGCAAGTCTTCCGAAGGAAGTACTACCGCTGTTTCTTCATTTATCAAATTTTTATCTAAAATATTACTTATCGTGTAAACTTGTCCGTGTCTATCAGGACATTCATAAATTTTAATGGAAGGCTCATTTTCTTCAGAAAGACTATTATCGTAAATCCATCGGCAAAAATAGCCTGATATTTGCTCTTTTTCAAAGAGATTTTTTATATTTTCTATAATTTTTTGTTCTGCCTTTGTTAAACCGAAAAATCCACATAATAGTAATAAATCTGCTTTCAGCAATGTATCAAAATTAAGTTTTTCTGCAACTTTTCTATACTTGAAAGCTCTGGTTGATAGCTTTTCTCTTTCAAGTATTAGATAAAACTTATCGTATATTTTTGATAGGGAACTGTAAAAACTAATCAATGATTCGTATTCTTTTAATTTTTGAGCACTAACATTTTCAATATAGAGTTCTTCAAAAGCCTCGAAAATTCTCATACCAAAGGGATAAAATTTTTCAAAATCACTGAATAGATTTTGTTGTTCAAATTCCTCTATAAAATCTCGAAATTTCTGAAATAACTCATATATGACGTATACACTTTCAATAACAGAAAGATTTTTAAATTCAGGGAAAATTTTCTCAAAGGTTTTTTCTATGAATTCATCCATAGATAAAACATGAGGAGGGAAGAAACTTTTTCCAATCTTATCCTTTATGTATTTTAAAAGAAAGTGTTTTGGTCTTTTGTTAGGGAAAATTATGGTTATGCGAGAGTAATCTGAATTATCTTTATTCCAAGAAATTAAATATTTTGCAATTTTCTCTATCATATTTTCCTTAGGAGATAATGAAAATGTTTCCATTTCAATCAATTCATACCCTCTTTAATTTGTTTTTTTGGGAAAAATAAATTAATCCCTCTAATTTTTTATTAGGATATATTCCCCCTAAAAGTTCTAAATATTTGCTTATTTGCTCTAAGGCTTTTTGTTCATCTGCGGTAGCGCCAAATTTAAACTCTAAAAGTGTAATTTTATCTATATCAACCACCAATCTATCCACTCTATAGAGATTACCATCATTATCTACAATTTCTTTTTCTGTAAAGACTTCTCTGCCTTCTAAGGGAACAAAGTACTGCTTCAATTTTTGATTTTTCAGAATATCTATTATAATTTCAAGAATTCTCTCAGCATCAAATAAGGTTTTTAGTTCAAAATTCAATTTTTCAATCTTTTCCTTTATTGTTTCTATTAGAGTTTTCTCATTGTCATAATCAAAATAAATTATCGTTGAAATGATTTTATGTAAGAAATCTCCTCTTTTTATCTCCTTAGTATTTGTAGCCTCATATCTATATGAATAATCTTTTGATAACAAAGCTCTATCTGATATGAAATGCTTAATTTCAAAAGATGAGTCTTTGTACTCATTTTTTTCATCCTTAATTTTAGCAACGTATTTCTCATCGGGAGTGTCTATTTTAAAAAGACATTTTACCGCATCATTTTTCTTAGGACAAGGTTCACTATCTGGTTTTTCTGTTTTTTTGCATGGAATAGCAATATATAGGGTATCCTTTGCTCTTGTTAGAGCCACGTAAAGTTTATTGAATTCCTCAGCGTAATTTCTATTTAAAGATTCTTCTCTAATCTCTTTTAAATCCTTAGAATAGGTGTTATCTAAAGCTGTTTTGGCTGGTAATTTCAAAAATTCACCATTATAAAATATAATTTTTTCAAGCTTTATGCTATCCATATCAGCCCACAATACAACAGCTGGAAATTCAAGTCCCTTTGCCTTATGCACTGTCATTAGAGTTATTGCGTCTTTTCCAAAGGGTTTACTTGTATCCCAAAAGCTTAGATCCTCGTCACCACTTGTTTCATAAAATTCAATGAAATTTTTCAATCCACCACCGTTTCCCTCAAAAGAAAGTAGTATTTCTAAAAATTTAATTAGAGCTCCTTGCTCTTCTGGAAAGACTTCAAATAATCTAAATCTGTTATATATTTCACTTACAAGATCGTAGAGGGGTAAAAATCCTACTTTCTTCAATAATTCTTCAAAAAAGGCTTCCCAAATCTGGGGGAATTGTTCTCTAAATTTAATATAATAGGGCTTTTCATCAAAGTTTTTATGTTTATAAATATTGCAGGAAAAGAGAAATTTTTCTAAATCGATAAGCCAGGTTTCATGAAAATTTTTAAAATTTATATTAGCAATTTCTCCCAGTAAAAAAGTAGAAAAAGAAAAGTTATCTAAAGGGGAATGAAGGAATTTTAATAAAAAGATTAATTCTGAAATTATCTTTCTATTTCTTATATCAAGGCTGCTGTAGGAGATAAAATCTATTCCTTTTTCATTTAACCATGTACTAAGCTGATTTATTGTATCATTCTTGAAAGCTAAAACTGCAATGTTTCTATTTGAAAAACCATGCTCTGTTTTCAGTTTTTCAATTAAATTAATGAAGGATTCTTTTTGTATCTCATCAATTTCCTCTTCATATTCAATTCTTTCAATTCTAACAAATCCTACATCCTTTAAATCCTCTCTTACATCCTGTTCACAATCATAAAGCCCTGATAAACTCAAGGGTAAAGGAGTATCCTCTTTACAAAAAATCTCTTTTTCTTTAGATTCTTTTTGTAAATATTCTTTAAGTTCTTTTTTGAAAAACTCCTTAACAAAATCCAGAATTTTCTTGCCTGAGCGATAGTTTTGAGATAGATTTTGAATTTTATATTTTTCAACAGAGGGAATCTGCTTTGGTTTTTCGGCTTCCCGAATTAAATTTACCATTATGGAGTAGTCAGCGCCTCTAAAACCATATATAGCTTGTTTAGTATCACCTACTAACAGAAGGCTCCCTCCTTCTGAAAGAGAATTTTCAATGAGAATTTTTAGGTTTTCCCATTGTACTGGTGATGTATCTTGAAATTCATCTATGAAATAATGATAAATTCTTTCTCCAAGTTTTATATAGATTTCAGGAATTGATAGATAAGCAATTTTTTCTCTTATAAGTTGATTAACATCTTCTATGAAAACTTTTTGTTCTTTTATTTTTAGATTCCGTAAAATTTCCTCAAAACTTAAAAATACCAGGATATATGGAATAAAATATGTCTTTGAGTAATAATTTACATAAAGAGTAGCTGATTTTTTGAGTTCTTCCCATAAAATCTTTATTTCGTCAGTTGGATTAGATATCGGAATTTTATTAAAAGTGGCATCAAATATTTTATTATAGTGTTCATTCATGACGCTTTCTAATATTTGAGGTAATTTAATTTTTTTGTAAAAAATTGACCCACTTTTTTGAGTTTCGTTGTAGAATCTCGTGGCTACATTCTTTAGATTATTTTTTGCTTTTTCAAATTCATTAAGATAATGTTTAATTTTCTGAATAGTATTTTCATCTAATCTATCTATGCTTTTAGATATAATTCTATACAAATTTTTCAGTTCTTTGAATATCTTTTTGCTTGGATTCCATAAATAGCTGGAATCTGACAAAAGCGTATCTTCAATAACTTCAATCAATTGCATAACTGAGTAGTTTGATTCTGATTTTTCATTAAATCTACCCAGAAAGATTTCAAAGGCGCGCTGTAAAAAATTTTCATTATTCATGAGAATGTCAAAATCTCCAGGGTAACCAAATTTTAATGCTTCAGCCTTGAATATTTTTGTTAAAAAACTATCTATAGTTCTTACTTGAAATTCTGAGTAATTATTAAGAATGCTATTTATGATATGTTCAGATTTTTGCTTTACTTTCTCGACGGAAAGCCCGAGATTTTCAAATTCTTTCAGAGCATCATCTTTACCAAAATAAAGAGCTTTGAGCCAATCAATAATTTTTTCCTTTATTTCTATTGCCGCATTGTTAGAAAAAGTTATAGCGAGAATATTTTTAAGGTCATTGTATCTAATTGAATCAGAAAGTAAAAATTCCACATATGTCTTTGTGAGAAAATAGGTTTTTCCACTTCCTGCTGAGGCTTTTACAATAGTTAGATAGGGAAATTTTCTCTTTTCAATCATTTTTAATAACTCTTAATTTAATTATACACAACAGTAGTGCCAGATGTATGGCTTTATATATTTTAGAAAGTTCCATCATATAATTTTCACTGAAAATCTGAGACATAGTTAAGCCATATAAAGATTATAAGGAGATTTGAGATTTGGATTTTATTTGAAATTGAATGCCGAAGGCGGGACTCGAACCCGCACGGGTTTCCCCACACGCCCCTCAAAC
>CAZYLC010000001.1:24664-35289 GCA_964648755.1 uncultured Thermodesulfovibrio sp. | reverse complement strand
TGTCTACCAGTTCCACCACTTCGGCTAATTATAATAATAGCAAGAAATAATTCGGAATTTCAACTGCAGGGAACAGTGACTGACATGTGGTATAATTTTCTATGGATCCAATTAGTCATACTCTCTCAGGCTTAGTATTCAGTAAGACTATAACTAAAAATAAAGTTTTAATTATTATTTTTTTAGTATTCTCTCTACTTTCTGATGTTGATTTATTATTGAGAATTCATAGTACAGAGTTGTTTCTAAATTATCATAGAGGCATAACACATGGAATACTTGCATTGTGCCTTTTACCTCTAATTCCTGCTTTTATTTTCAGGGGCAAAATTGGATTTTTAAAAACCTATTGTTTTGCCTTTTTAGGTTATTGCCTACATCTTTTATTGGATTTTACTAATCAATACGGCATAAAAATTCTTTCCCCCTTTGATTGGAACTCCTATGATCTTTCATTAACTTTTATAGTAGATCCTTACGTTATTTTTACTTTGTTAATTGCTCTTATTTTATCTATAAAATTTAAAAAACAGGCAAAAATTTTTTATATTTTTTCGATACTTTTAATAGTAACTTATATAGGAGTAAAGGCTTATTTTAAAGGGGAAGCAAAAGAATTTTTAAAGCAAAAAATTGAAGCCCATCAATACAGAGTCTATCCTTTACCGAATGATTTTTTAAGATGGTGGTTTGTAGCAAGGTTTTCTGATGAATACATAACAGGTTGCGTAGATTTATTTGGACAACGCATTTATATAGACAGAAGATATAGAATAAAAAATGATGAGGTAATTTTAAAATCTAAGGAATCTGAGTCAGTAAAGGCTCTTGTTAATTTTGCTAAACATCCTGCAACAGAGATAAAGAAAGAGGGAGATACAGTATTAGTAATATGGCGTGAACTATCCTATGGATTCCTTCCTGATGATAGATTTACTGCAAAAGTTTGGCTTAAAGAAACTTCTCAGGGTTATAAAATCATAAATTCAAAACTTAAAATATGAAGGTTTGTGAAATTTTCCCAAGTATTCAAGGAGAAGGTTCTCTTGTAGGAATTCCTATGTTGTTTGTAAGATTAACGGGATGTAATCTCAGATGTACTTACTGTGATACCAAGTATGCTTATACAGAGGGTAATGATTTTTCAGTTGAGGAAGTTTTGAAAAAAATAAGGAACTTTAAATTTAAGTATGTAGAAATAACAGGTGGTGAGCCTTTACTACAACAAGAAGTTTACCCTCTTATAGATAATCTTGTTAGGGATTTTAATGTTGTCCTTGAGACAAACGGTTCAATATTAATAGAAAGGATAAACTCTCAAGTAAAGATAATTCTTGATATCAAAACGCCTGGCAGTGGAATGAGTGATAAAAATTTACTTGACAACATTAAATTTCTCAAAGAAAAAGATGAAATTAAATTTGTTATCACTGATAGAAATGACTATGATTGGTCAAAAAATTTTATTAAAAGTTATCCTACAAAGGCAAAGGAAATTTTATTTTCTCCAGCTTTTGGATTACTTGAGCCAAGAAAACTTGCAGAATGGATTATTCAGGATGGTCTTAATGTAAGACTTAATATTCAAATGCATAAATATATCTCAATAAAATAGTTATTTTAAGGCTTGTAGTATTTTTTTTTCTTTGGAAGATATTCCTGCTCCACATATCCACCATAATCATGGGGATATTTATAACCTTTGCCATGACCAAGTTTTTTTGCTCCAGGATAATGGGAATCTTTTAAGTGGTCAGGTACAGAAAGAGTTTTTTCCTTTTCCATATCTTTTAAGGCTTCTTCAATTGCCCTATAGGAAGCATTACTTTTTGGCGCAGTTGCCACATAAATGGCAGCCTGTGCAAGGATTATTCTTGCCTCAGGCATTCCAATAAATTCTACTGCCTGAGCTGCTGTATTAGCAACTAGCAATGCCATAGGGTCTGCATTACCTATATCTTCACTTGCAGCAATAACAATCCTACGGGCTATAAACCGAGGGTCTTCACCAGCGTAAATCATTTTTGCAAGCCAGTACACAGTCGCATCAGGGTCACTGCCACGCATGCTTTTTACGAAGGCAGATACTGTATCATAGTGTTGATCCCCTTCTTTATCATAGACAATATGTTTTTTCTGGATGCTTTCTTCAGCGATATTGACATCTATAAAAATATTGCCATTTTTATCTGGTGGAGTTGTTAAGGCTGTTACTTCAAGGGCGGATAGGGCTTTTCTTGCATCACCATCGGAGTATTTAGAAATGTGATTTAATGCTTCGTCAGTGATTTTAATATTTAATTTCCCTAATCCACGTTCTTTATCCACAAGAGCATTCTTCAGAATTCTTATAATTTCTTCCTCTGATAGAGGTTTTAATTCAAAAACATGACTTCTTGAGAGAAGAGCGCTATTTAAATAAAAAAAAGGATTTTCAGTAGTAGCACCTATTAGTATAATGTTTCCTTCTTCAATATCTGGTAAAAGAGCATCTTGAGAAATTCTGCTTAATCTGTGTATCTCATCTATGAATAAAATTGTTTTATCTCCCTTTTTTATTCTTTGTCTCCCATTTGCTAAATGTCTTCTTATTTCCTCTATATTCAAAGTTGATGCATTAAGCCATTGAAAGGATGCCTTTGTTTTATTGGCAATTATTCTTGCAAGGGCTGTTTTACCAACACCTGGAGGACCATAAAGTATAAGAGAGGTTATTTTATCTGAATCAATTGCTCTTTTAAGTAATTTGCCTTCACCTAAAATATGAATTTGTCCCACATATTCCTTTATATCTCTAGGGGCCATTCTAGCTGCGAGAGGTTGATTTTGCCATATGATTTTATCCTCATCAAATAAACTATTCATCTTACATTACCTAACATTTTTATAAATTCTTTGAGCAGTTCTTTATCATAATGTTTCTTCTCCCTTGTGAGAACAGAAAGACTAAAAAAGGGAGTTAATGGAGCTTTATAGGGTCTTCTTGTGGTCAGGGCATCGTAGCAGTCAGCAATAGCAGTTACTCTGCCAAAAATATCGATTTCATCATCTTTTATTCCATAGGGATATCCTGTTCCAGTAAGCTTCTCGTGATGTTGAATTATAGCAGTAAGGGATTCTTTTGGAACATCTTTATTGTCTTTTATAATTTCATAACCAATAACTACATGTTGCTTTATTATTTGATATTCTGTATCTGTAAGTCGACCCTGTTTATTAAGGATTTCATGAGGGATTTTTGTCTTACCTAAATCGTGTAAAATTGCACCTATTCCAAGTTTTTGAATATTTTCTTTTTCCATTTTTATGTGTATTCCTAACCCTATTGAGAGTACTACTACATTAATACTATGAGTGTAGGTATAATAATCATAGCCCCTTAGGGTAAGTAAAGTGTAAATAGATTCGGGTTCTTCTATTATTTGGTTAATGATATCATCCACTAAAAAACCGACTTTTTTAATTTTCTCACCGCTACGTGGATCTTTTAATAATTCTTTCATTAATACTTTTGAGTTTTCTTTAAATATCAAATTCTTAAGGATTTTTTCATCTTCTTTAGATAGAATTATTTTTTTCAAAATTTCCGGAAGGCTTTTAATATATTCTTCATAGAATGGAATGTCTTTATCTTCAATCACAAAATCTCCTTCTAATTCTAAAATATTTTTTTCTATTTTTACGGGATTAATGATTGATGCATCAACTACTTTTTTTAATTCAAAACCCTTCAGATTGTATATAGAAAAATTAACTTTTGTTTCAGGAACGAGTAGCCTTTTATCAATTTGATAGTGTTTTTCTTTAAAAAAGGAATAATTATTGAATGCGATTTTAATATCTTGAACTTTAGGTTTTGCCTTTTTTTGAGTAAGATATAGTTCTAAATTTTTTATTTCTTCCCTGTTGATATAAACATTATCAAAGCCTTTTTCTCTGAGAATTTCAAGAAATATTTTATTTAAAAAGTTCCCTTTATTAAAAATTTTTTTTGTAACATTATTTTCCTTTACATAGACATTGAAAGGCAAGGCAACTCCGGTCACAAGTCTTTCTATTGGTACTTTAACTAATCCTTCCTGTGGAGGAATTTCTGTAATAAGACACTTAAAGTTGAGAGCCATGAAATAATTATCTCAAAAATTAGGGTTTAATGTAAAATATTAAAAAATGGAAAATATTATCTATCCAGAGAATTTAAATAATTCTTATACAAATTCATTTTTTACAGATAAAACTTTTGATATTAAAAAATTTTCAGAAAAATACCAAGTCTATATGCCAATTCAAAAACATACAGATAGAGTTTTGATTTTTTCGGAAGATAGAAATCCAAAGATTGCTGATGCGGTTATAACAAGTAAAAAAGGTATATTCATTGGAGTAAAAGTTGCAGATTGTTTACCTATTCTTTTAGCTGATTCTACCAAAAAAGTAATAGCTGCTGTACATGCAGGATGGAGAAGCACAGCAAAGGGTATTTTAAAAAATACTTTAAAGCAAATGTATGACTTATTTAGTTGTCGGTCAAAAGATATTTTTATCGCAATGGGTCCGAGCATAAGAGGTTGTTGTTATGAAGTGGGGCAGGAGGTTATCGATGCCCTAAAGGCTCAAACATTATCCGATGAATATATTGTATGTTTAAATGGTAAAAAACATATTGACCTTGCAATCGCTAATAAGATACAGGTATTATCTATGGGGATAAATATTAACAATATATGGGTTTCAAAAGATTGTACATATTGCAATCATGAACGTTATTTTTCTTATAGATTTCATGGTAAAGAAGCTGGCAGACAATATGGAATAATAGGTATGTTAGAGTTATAGTATAAAAAATCGGGGTGTAGCGCAGATTGGTAGCGCGCACGGTTCGGGACCGTGGTGTCGGAGGTTCAAATCCTCTCACCCCGATAAAAGCAGAAGGAGAAAATTAATGTTAAAAGACATTTATCTTTTTTGGTTTGGTTTTTACTTTAGATAATCTGCCTCTGGCAGTTTAGTCTGACTTAGGATATAAAGGCAGGCAAGTCAGGGGCAGATCGAGCCCCTTTTTGTCTGCCTTTTTTAGTTAAATATTAATAAAAGGAGGATTTAAAGATGGTAATTGTAATGAAACCAGAAGCAACAGAGGCACAGCTTAAAGAGGTTATATCTAAGATTGAGGAGCTTGGATATAAACCTCATATTATTTACGGTGCCACAAGGAACGTGATTGGTGCAATAGGTGATGAGAGGGGTAAATTTATCCTTCAGAGCCTTGAAGTTATGGATGGTGTGGAAGCTGTTATTCCCATATTGAAGCCTTATAAATTGGCATCTAAAGAAGTAAAGAAAGATAAGACAATTATTGATGTAAAGGGAGTTTTTATTGGTGGAAGTGAAGTAATAATTATAGCGGGTCCTTGTGCTGTAGAGAATGAAGAGCAAATTTTTAAAACAGCAACTGCTGTTAAATCTTATGGAGCACACATTTTAAGAGGTGGTGCCTATAAGCCAAGAACATCCCCCTATTCCTTTCAAGGACTTGGAGAAGAAGGATTAAAACTTCTTAAAAAAGCAGGTGAATTGGCAAATATGCCTGTGGTAACAGAGGTTGTTAATCCCGAGCATGTCGAGCTTGTCAGTGAGTATGTGGATATTCTTCAGATAGGTACGCGCAATTCACAAAATTTTGAACTTTTGAAGAGAGTTGGTCAGGCTTCTAAACCAGTTATTCTTAAAAGAGGTATGTCAATGACAATTAAAGAATGGCTGATGAGCGCCGAATATATACTTAGTGAGGGTAACATGAATGTAATTCTATGTGAAAGAGGAATTAGAACTTTTGAAACTGCTACAAGAAATACACTTGATTTATCAGCTGTAGCAGTTTTAAAAGAAGAGACTCATTTGCCTATAATTGTTGACCCTTCTCATGCGACTGGTTATGCTAAATATGTTGGCCCAATGGCCTTTGCTGCTGTTGCAGCCGGTGCAGATGGCATAATGATAGAGGTACATCCTCAACCTGAAAAGGCTTTTTCTGATGGACCACAGTCTATTAATTTCAAAACCTTTGCTGAAATTATAAATAGAATACACCAGTTTGCTCAGGTTGCAGGGAGAGTTTAACCATATTTGATTTTCATAAATATTATAGAAAAAATGAGAATTAGGGAGAAGAAATTGGCTATTATTACAGGAATTTCATTTATTAGCAAACCATATAAAAACCACAATGCGATTCCAAAGGCAAGAAATACAAACATCATAAGGGATATGTCTTTTGCAGACTTAGTTTTATATATTTTAAGAGCCTGTGGAATTAGGGCAGAGGTTGTTATGATGCCAGCTATAAGCCCTATCACATCAGAGAAATTTTTAAATAAATCCATTGCAATGTTCATAAGTAATATTTTATTATTAAATAAATTTTTTATAAAATGAATCAAGTTGATAAAATAAGAATCGAAATTCAAAAGCTGAAGAAGCTACCCACACTATCACATTCAGCAGAGAAAATTTTAAGTTTAACGAGTAGTGAACTTACCCATCTTGATGAATTAATAGCTATTATAGAGAATGATCCTCCGATTTTATCAAAAGTTCTTAGCATTGCCAATATAATGTGTCTTGGATATTCTGGACCTATAACAAATCTTAAAGATGCCCTTTTCAAAATTGGTTTTAATAATCTTAAAAATGTAGCTTTGAGCGTATCCATATTTAGCCTTTTTAGAGTTTCAGGGCAGAGAGAAAAAACATATAAAAAACTTTTTAAACATTCTATCGCTACAGGAATAATAAGCAAATATATATCTGAGGAATTTCTTGATATTCACGATGAATCTGCCTTTACTGCAGGTATATTACATGACCTAGGATTGTTTGCTCTTAATCACTTGTATTATGAAGCCTATCTAAAGATTGAAAATTTAGTTTTAATTGGGAAAAATTTATCAGAAGCAGAAAATGAAGTGATAGATTTAGATCATTCCATAATTGGAAAATGGCTTTCAGAGTGGTGGGGTTTACCTGAGGAAATTGGAGAAGTCATTTTATATCATCATGAAGACCCTGGGAAATTAGACAATAAATTTAGAAGAAATATCGCCCTAATTCATCTGGCAAATTATGTGGCAGAAAAAATAGGATATCCCATATACAATGGAGGAAAAGAGTCAGTTTTCTATGAATCCGGAGTTTACAGTTTATTAACATTACCAGAGATAGGAGATTTAATAAATCATATAAAATCGGAATTACCTTTGGAGGAGATAAATACTTTATGAGAGAATTTCTGCATCAATTGGCTAAAATCTTAAATATTCCAAATTTTGAGAAGATAGATGAGGAAGTTTTAAAAAATTTAATTTTCGAAAGCTTAGGAAAAAGTTTGAGATTAGAAAAAAGTTTATTTAATTTATTTGAGGAAACCTCTTGTAGCTCAGAATTTAGTATTAGGGTGACAGCTTTAATTAATTTATTAATCAAAAGAATATATGAAGAAAGGGATAAGAATTTAAAAGATTTTATAAAATTTTCATTAGAGGAATTTGCTCGATTACTGCCAATTGAAAATATATCCTATATGGAAAAGCATCCAAAATGGAATTATCTTTTGTTGAAAGTAGCTTCTGGTAAGATAAAATATAAAGATTTTAAAGTAAAAAAGTTCCCCATAGAAAATTCAATATCTGGAAATGCATATAAAAGCGGTACATATATTTATGTGCCTAATACGTTGTTAGATAGTAAGTTTAATAAAGGTCTATCTGATTTGCCAATTAAGGCTTTGCTTTCAGTTCCATTAAAAGAAGGAGATAGAATTATAGGGGTTTTGAATTTTTCTCATGCTATTGAAGAGGCTTTTAATGATATTTCTGTTTATTTGTTAGTTTCTCTTGCAAATCTTTTTTCTTCGATCGTTGCCTTATTTAATTTTTATACAGAAAAATCAAACTTTAATGCAAAACTTTTAAAGGAAGTAGAAAAAAAGACTTTAGAGATTCAGAAAATTAATCTCAAACTTTATAAAATATCCATAACAGATGCCTTAACAGATCTCTATAATAGAAGATTTTTCTTCCAAAGATTGGAAGAGGAATTTTCTAGATTTCTTAGATATGGAAGTGGCTTTTGCCTCGTTATTTTTGATTTCGATAGATTGAAATATATAAACGATAAATACGGTCACTTAGAAGGAGATAGGTGCCTAAAATTATTAGCAAAATGTTTAAAAAATAGAAGTCGTAAGGAAGATGTTATAGCCCGTATAGGAGGAGATGAATTTGCTTGCATACTTGTAGGAGCTGCAATAGAGGGTGCAGTAACTTTTATTGAAAGAATCAGAGAAGATTTAGCGAAGCAATATAAAAAAGAGACTTTAACTGTTAGTGCAGGATTAGGATGTCTTGGTAAAGGTCAAAAATTTAAATTTTATAAAAACCATAAAGAGTTTTTTAAACACGTAGATAAAGCCCTCCTTGAAGCAAAAAAAATAAGAAATCATATAAAAATCATTGAACATTGAAATTGACTAATAATATATGATAAATTTTAAATTTAGTGGAAAAGGGTCTTTGACCTTTTAAAACACATGCTCTATGTTATCCCGATGGTCCCTTTTGGGGTTAAGGGAGAAGAGCAGAGGGAAAGAACCATTTTAGGAGGTATCAATGGCAGTAGTAACAATGAAGGAACTTCTTGAAGCAGGAGCCCATTTCGGGCATCAGGTTAAACGTTGGAATCCCAAAATGAAAAAGTATATTTTTGCCGAACGTAATGGGATTCATATAATTGACCTTCAAAAAACAGTAAAAGGAATCGAAGAAGCTTACGATTTTGTTAAGGAAGTAGCTTCACGGGGAGAGGGTATTCTTTTTGTGGGAACAAAAAAACAAGCCCAAGAAGCCTTAGCAGAAGAGGCCAAAAGGGCAGGGGTATACTATATTAATCACCGTTGGCTTGGAGGTATGCTTACGAATTTTTCAACAGTTAGAAAAAGTGTTGAAAAATGGCAGAAAATTGAACAGATGAAAGAGGATGGAACACTTTATTTGCATACAAAAAAGGAAATTGCTAAGTTAGAAAAGGAAAGGCAGAGACTTGAGGCAAATCTAATCGGAATCAAAGATATGATGGAACTTCCTAAGGCTATTTTTATAATTGACATAAAAAAGGAAAAAATAGCTGTTGCAGAGGCAATTAAGCTGAACATTCCTATTGTGGCAATTGTTGACACAAACTGCGATCCCGACGTAGTTGACTATGTTATTCCAGGAAATGATGATGCTATAAGAGCTATAAAGCTTATAACCTCGAAAATAGCAGATGCTGTGCTCGAAGGTAAAGAGATATTTATCAAGAAAATTGAAGAGGAAGCCGAAAAATCTGCAATAAAGGAAAAAATACTCCAGGAAGAGGAGTATCAGAAATCAATGGATGAATATATAGAACAGTAAGGGAGGAATTGATATGGCAATAACTGCTCAGATGGTAAAAGAACTAAGAGAAAAAACAGGGGCTGGAATGATGGAATGTAAAAAAGCCCTGGAGCAATCAGGAGGAGATTTTAATAAAGCTTTGGAATATTTAAGACAGAAGGGGCTTGCAACAGCTCAGAAGAAAGCAGGTAGAGCCGCCTCTGAAGGTATAATAGCATCCTATATTCATATGGATAAAATAGGAGTTATGCTTGAGTTAAACTGTGAGACAGATTTTGTGGCAAGAAATGAGGAATTTCGTCAGCTTGCAAAGGATATAGCTATGCATATTGCTGCTTCTAATCCTCAATATATAAGTAGAGATGATGTTCCTCAGGAAATAATAGAGAAAGAAAGGGAAATATACAAAGCTCAGATAACAGGTAATAAACCCCCTCAGGTAGTAGAAAAAATTATTGAAGGAAAACTTGAAAAATTTTTTGAGGATATGTGCTTGTTAAATCAACCTTTCATAAGAGAACCTGAGAGAAAAATAGGAGATTTAATTACAGAAAAGATTGCAAAATTTGGAGAAAATATTGTAGTAAGAAGATTTGTTCGTTTTCAGGTAGGCCAGAGTGAGTAATCCCTTTTACAAAAGAGTACTTTTGAAACTTAGCGGTGAAGCCCTTATGGGTGACAAGGGCTATGGTATTGACCCTGACACTGTCAATTATATGGCAACCGAAGTAAAAAAAGCCTATGACTTAGGGATAGAAATAGCCATAGTTATAGGAGGAGGAAATATTTTTAGGGGTGTGGAAGCCGCTGAGCAAGGGATAGAAAGAGCTACAGCTGATTATATGGGAATGCTTGCTACAGTAATAAATGCTCTTGCCCTTCAAAATGCTCTTGAAAAAATAGGAGTTACTACAAGGGTTCAGTCAGCAATTGAGATGAGAGAACTTGCAGAACCTTATATTAGAAGAAAAGCTATGAGACATCTTGAGAAGGGAAGAGTCGTAATATTTGCAGCTGGCACAGGTAATCCCTATTTTACAACTGATACGGCTGCGGCTTTGAGGGCAATTGAAATCGGAGCTAATGTTATCCTTAAAGGCACAAAAGTTGATGGTATCTATTCTTCAGATCCGGTAAAAGACTCTAAAGCAAGAAAATTTAATACCTTAACCTATATGGATGTAATCAGAA
>CAZYLC010000001.1:17125-24654 GCA_964648755.1 uncultured Thermodesulfovibrio sp. | reverse complement strand
AATTCATTAAAGGTAATGGATTCTACTGCAATTACTCTTTGCATGGATAATAATCTTCCTATTGTGGTTTTTAATATTAAGAACAAAGACAGCTTGAAAAAAATAGTTTTAGGTGAGAAAATAGGAAGCATTGTTTTAAGAGAGGTGAAAGATGATGCAGGAGTTCAAGAAGAAAGCTAATGAAAAAATGAATCAAGCAGTAGAGGTATTTAAAAAAGATCTTTCTACCTTTAGAACAGGTAGAGCTTCTCTTTCTATTTTTGACAATATAAGAGCATGGTTCCCCTTAATCAAGTGGCTACAATGGGAATTCCAGAACCAAGAACAATAACAATTCAGCCATGGGAACAAAGAATGATAGGTGAGATAGAAAAAGCTATAATGAAATCTGATCTCGGACTTACTCCCATCAATGATGGAAAAACTATAAAAATCAATATTCCACCCTTAACAGAGGAAAGAAGAAAGCAGCTTGTAAAGGTAGTAAGAAAAAGAGCAGAGGAAGCAAGGGTTGCGGTAAGAAATATAAGAAGAGATATTATTGAAGAAATTAAGAAGGCGGAGAAAGATAAAAAATTAAGTGAGGATGATTCCAGAAGAGCGCAGGATGAAATTCAAAAAATAACTAATTCTTTCATTGAAAAAGTAGACCAGATTCTTGAACAGAAAGAGAAAGAGATAATGGAGGTTTGAAAATAATGAAAATCGATAGTGAAAGAAAGGATAGACTAAAAAAAATGCTCAATAAGATGAAAGAGCAGATACTTCAGGAAGCCCGTGAGGAAATTAAAAAATTTCAAACAGGCGAAAAAAGACAGATTGTAGAAGCAGTTATGGATGATGCTGATTTGAGCGCCATAGATTTATCAGAGGATATTAGCTTAAAACAGCTCAGCACGCATAGAGATATTTTGAAGAAAATAGAAGAAGCCCTTAGGAAACTTGAAGAGGGTACTTATGGAATATGTGAAATGTGTGGAGATGAGATATCAGAGGAGAGATTAAAAATACTGCCTTTCGCTATATACTGTAGAGACTGTCAAGAAAACATAGAGATGATGGAGAAGTTTGAATCGGAGGAAGGTTAATAGATTATTTTTTCAAGAAATAACCCTTGGGGAGGAGCTGTTCTTAAAGGATTAGGTCTCCTCCCATTTTTTACTGCTTCCTCTATAGCTCTCTTTGTTAACCCCCCTCTCCCCACTTCAACTAAACAACCTACAATATTTCTTACCATGTATTTTAGAAAGCCATCTGCTTCGATCCTAAATTTGACAAAAGAGCCTTTTAAGTTCATATCAAGGAAATAAAGTTCCTCTGAGTGTTCAATTGTTAAATCATAAACTGTTCTTATTTTGTCTTTTACTTCAGTACTCCCTGAAAAAGGGGTAAAATCCTTTGTTCCTAAAAAGAGCTCCTTTGCCTCTTCCATGTGATACAGATTGAGTCTTCTTTCATAGTGCCAGACATACCTCTGAAGAAAGGGATTACAGTCTTCGCCATAGCAGACATAGTATAAATAAGATTTTTTCTTAACAGAATATTGAGGATGAAAGTTTTGCTCAGACTCTTCAATATCTGTTATTCTTATATCAGAAGGCAGCAAGGCATTCATTGCTTTTTTAAGTTTATTGATAGGGAAATTAATATCCCAATTGAATGTAGCTACTTGTCCCAATGCATGTACACCTGCATCAGTTCTACCAGCTCCTCGAATTTTGATATTTTTTTTAAAAATTTTACCTAAAGCCTCTTCTATCTTAGCCTGAATGGTTTGTCCTTTCTTTTGTCTTTGCCACCCTAAATAGTTAGTGCCATCATACTGAATTGTGAGTTTAATCCTTACCATATTTTAAAATTATAACATCTCTGTTAAAATACTTTATGTATAAAATGGGTACTGCAAACTTACCACTTCATGGGGGTAAAGCACCTCAATGGCTTTTCAGACGAATGCAAGCCTTATCAAGAACGATTTTGGAGTTGATGGTTCTTGAACTGGGAAGACAAGAGGTAATAAGAAAAATATCAGACCCTTTTTGGTTTCAAGCTCTTGGATGTGTTTTAGGATTTGACTGGCATAGCAGCGGAGTTACAACCACAGTTACGGGTGCTATTAAAGAAGGACTGAAAGGTTTGGAAAAGGAATTGGGAGTATTCATAGCTGGAGGTAAAGGGAGAAGGGCTCTTCAGACACCTGATGAGATCATACAATATGCTGAACAAATGGGCTTTAATCCCAATCCTCTCATTCATGCAAGCAGGATTTCGGCAAAGGTTGATAGCGCTGCCATACAGGATGGCTTTGCTCTTTATCACCATACAATTTTTTTTACTTCTGAGGGTCACTGGTGTGTTATTCAGCAAGGTATGAACGAAGAAGTAAGAATGGCCAGGCGATATCATTGGTTGAGTCTTAATCTTAAAAGCTTTGTAGAGGAGCCTCATAATGCTGTTTGTTGCGACATCAGGACTAAAACTCTAAATTTTACTGTTAGAGAATCATCTGCCCTGAGAAAAGTGGCTGTGGAAATTTCAAAGGAAAAGCCTGAAAAGGTAATGCAAAATATTTTAAAGATTAAAGAACTTAACTTACCTTTGAGGCATAACATAACACTTAATGACATAAGAGCTGAAAATCTTCATAAAGTTTTACTCCAAACCTATAAAAAGCAGCCTTCGGATTTTGATACTCTTCTTTTAATTAAAGGCTTAGGAGCTAAAACTTTAAGAGCCCTTGCATTAACAGCAGAGATTATTTATGGCACTCCTCTTTGCTTTAAAGACCCTGCAAGATACAGTTTTGCCCATGGTGGCAAGGATGGCACACCCTATCCAGTAAATAGAGAGACTTATGATAGAACTATTGAAATTATGAGAAAAGCTATCGAAGAGGCAAAGATTGGCAGAGATGAAAAGAAGAATGCTTTAAAGAGGCTATTAAATTTTGGTAATTTTTCAATGCAATTGATCTCCTAAATGATTCATAAAAGAATTACAAGATTGTCTCGGTGAATTACTTCATCAGCATATTTATATCCGAGAATTTTCTCAATTTCTGTAGATTTTTTGCCCTTTATGAGCTTTATTTCGCAGGAAGAGTAATTGACCAATCCTTTAGCGATTCTCTGTCCTTTTTCATCAATGCAGTAAACTGCATCACCTAAATCAAATTCTCCATCCACTTTTTTTATTCCAGAAGGAAGAAGGCTTTTCCCATTTTTTAAAAGGGCTTTTACTGCTCCTTCATCAATATAAATATTACCTTTTGCTCTTGTTGCATAAGCTATCCATCCTTTTCGAGAAGTTACCCTCTCTTTCTCAGGTTCAAAGAAAGTACCTCTCTCTTTTCCTTCAAGAACTGCTTTTATATTGCCGTATTCTCTTCCACTAACAATATGTACGGGAATCCCAAAAGAGGTTGCCTTTTTTGCTGCAATAACCTTTGAATACATTCCACCTGTGCCATAACCTGTAGATGTTGGTTTTGCAATTGCTTCCAGTTCTTTTGAAAAATCCTTTACATGCTTTATTATTTTAGCTTCTGGGTCTTTTTTAGGGTCTGATGTATAGAGTCCTTCAACATCTGATAGAATTATCAGTTGATTTGCCTCAATAAGCCCTGAAACAAGGGCGGCAAGCTGGTCATTATCACCAAATTTTATTTCATCAGTTGCCACTGTATCATTTTCATTGATTATAGGAATAACTCCCATTTCTAAAAGGGTTAATATAGTGTTTTTTGCATTTATATATCTAATTCTATCACTTAAATCATCTCTTGTAAGGAGAATTTGGGCGATATGTTTTTTATATTTAAGAAAGTATTGTTCATACATCCACATTAAGAGAGGCTGTCCTACTGCAGCAGTTGCTTGCTTCTTCCTTATTTCCTTTGGCTTTGTTTTTAATCCTAATTTTCTTAATCCTGAAGCAATTGCACCAGAGGAGACCATAACAATTTCAAAGGAATTTTCGCTTAATTCTGAAATTTCTCTTGCAAAGGAGTGAATTCTCCTTTGGTTAATCCTTCCTACTTTGTCAGTTAATAGATTGCTTCCAATTTTTACAACAACTCTCATTGTTTTCCCACTCTTTCTGCTAAATACTCTATTAATTTATTAATTCCTTCTTTTTTTACTGCACTTATAGGGAAAAAATCAATGCCTTTTTTCTCACAATATTTCTCTAACTTTTTTAGTCTTTTACCCTCATAGGCTAAATCAGTCTTTGTCCCTGCAATAGCAAGAGGTTTTTTTATTAGTTCAGGATTATAGAGAACAAGCTCCTTTTGAATTTTTTCAAAATCTTGAACAGGATCTGTAGTAAGATGATCGGATATATCAACGAGATGAAGTAAAAGAGAAGTTCTCTCAACATGTCTTAAAAATTGATGTCCTAATCCTGCTCCTTCGTGGGCACCCTCAATTAAACCAGGGATATCTGCTATAACAAAGCTTTTATAGTCTCCGTATTTTACTACTCCTAAAACAGGAGTAAGAGTTGTGAAAGGATAATCAGCAATTTTAGGTTTAGCAGAACTAACTACCGATATTAAAGTAGATTTACCTGCATTTGGTAATCCAATGAGTCCAACATCTGCAAGTAGTTTAAGTTCAAGGATTATCGACTTTTCCTCTCCAGGCTCTCCAGGTTGAGCAAATCTGGGAGTCTGATGAGTAGGTGTAGCAAAATGGGCATTTCCCAGTCCTCCTTTACCACCTTTTGCAGCAATGAATTCTTTACCCTCTTCGTCCAGGTCAGCGAGAATTTCCTCTGTTTTCCCATATTTTATAACTGTACCAACGGGAACTTTTATTATAAGGTCCTCTCCGTCCTTACCCTTCATATTGCTTCCTTTGCCGTGCTGTCCTCTTTCTGCCTTATAGTTTTTTTGATACTTGTGATCAAGTAAAGTGTGTAGTTCCGAGGAGGCTTTAATTATGATGTCACCGCCTTTTCCTCCATCTCCTCCATCAGGACCGCCTTTAGGGACATATTTTTCCCTGCGGAAGCTTACACAGCCTCTGCCTCCATCACCTGCTTTAATGTATATTTTTACATAATCAACGAATTTCATAGAGATATTAAGCGGGTGGCGTTAACCCACCCGCAATAATTTACTGGGAGGGTTGTGTAGCAGGATATACGCTTACTTTTAGTCTTTGTTTGTCTTTTCTCTCAAATTTAACAATTCCATCAATTAAAGCATAAAGGGTATAATCTGAACCAACACCCACATTAGCTCCAGGATGAAACTTTGTACCCCGTTGCCTTACGAGGATGTTTCCTGCTTTTACTATTTGACCACCAAATCTTTTAACACCAAGTCTTTTAGCTTTGCTATCCCTTCCGTTACGGGAACTTCCTACTCCTTTTTTATGTGCCATTTTATCCTCCTACAATTTCCTTAATTTTTATTTTAGCATACCACTGCCTGTGTCCTTTAAGCTTTTTTATTGCCTTCTTTGAAGGAGGCCTATAAACCATAGCTTTTTCAGCTTTTGCTTCTTCAATGACCTCAGCTTTTACCTTGAGCCCCTCAATGGAAGGATTACCTATTTTAATTCCCTTATCAGATTGAAGAAAAACAACTCTGTCAAATATAACTTCCTTTCCAGGCTCGAGATTTAGTTTGTCTACTTTTAATACATCACCTTCTTTCACCCTAAACTGCTTTCCACCTTTTTCTATAACTGCATACATAGTTTCACCTCCTTAAGGAATTACTTTATTCAATGGATATTCTACGAAGCCAGAAGCTCCTGCGTCTTTTAGCTTTGGTAATAGTTCTCTTACCTTCTTTTCAGTTATTATAACTTCTAAGGCATACCAGTTTTCATCATAGAGTTGAGATATTGTTGGAGAATGTAGAGAATTAAGCAAGCTTAAGACTCTCTTCAGAGAATCTTTCGGAACATTCATTTTTAACCCTACCTTTTCTTCTGCAAGGAGAGCTCCTTGTAAGAGCATTGCAATATTTTGCATTTTTTTCTTTTTCCAACCATCTCTCCAAGAATTTTTATTTGAGATAAATCTGGTTGTAGACTCTAATATAGTTTCAATTACACGAAGTTTATTTGCTCTAAGAGAACTTCCTGTCTCAGTTAGATCTACGATAGCATCAGCTAAATAAGGGGGCTTTACTTCAGTAGCTCCCCAAGAAAAATAAACATCGGCTTTAATACCTTTAGCCTTTAAATATCTTTTCGTATATCCCATTAGTTCAGTAGCAATTCTCTTACCTTGCAAGTCTTCAAGCGTTTTGATCGGAGATTCTTCTGGTACAGCTATTACCCACCTTACAGGTCTGAATCCTTCTTTTGCATATCTGAGTTCCGCAACTTCGACTACATCAACATTCTGCTCAAGTAACCAATCATATCCTGTTAGTCCACAGTCAAGATAGCCTTCTTCTACATATATAGGAATTTCCTGTGCCCTTAGAAGTATACAGGATATTTCATCGTCATCAATTACAGGATAGTAGGACCTATGGGAAACGTGTATATTAAATCCTGCTTTTTTGAAAAGTTTTAGCGTGGAATCCTGCAAACTTCCTTTAGGTAAACCAAGTTTTAAAACCTTACCTTCCATTTTTAATGGGTATCCTCCATATATAAATTTAGAAATATTAGTTTAAAATTTTTATAAATATTCCGTCAATAATTAGAGGAATAAATTTTAAGATATATGATTTAGTCAATCTCCGAATTAGAATTAGAAAGGTTAAAAATCTTGAAAAAAAATTGAAAATGTTAAAGACTATAACATTGTGATTTTCCCTTTGATAATTGGAGTTGGTTCTGCTAAAAGTGGTACAGGTAAAACTACTTTTATAGAGCATTTTATTCAATTCATTAAAAGGCTAAAAAATCAAATTGTTATTGTGGCCGTAAAGTACTCTAAAACTTCCCAATTCATGAATATTATTACAGACAACGAAATTATAGAAGAATCTGGTAAAGATACTGCAAGAATGAAAAGGGCAGGGGCTGATTATGTTTATTGGATAAGGGCTTCAGAAGAAGAATTAGCAAAAGTTTCTCATAAATTAAGAGAGGAAATTCTATCGAATTTTTCTGAAGATGATAAAAATAGAATGATAGTTATTTTGGAAGGTAATTCTCTGGTAAGATTTATGCATGCTGATGTTATAATATTCCTTAAGGGTAATAGTATAGAGCAAGTGAAGCCCTCTGGCAAGGCTATCCTTGATTTGGCAGATATAGTAATAGAAAAGGATTATGTAATGGAGGAAATTATGTCTGAGATTGAAAAAATTGAACAAAAAAAACTTATTGGAAATTTATTAAAAGAAAGAAGTAATGATGGGAAAATTACATGCTCAGAAGCAAGAAAAATTGCTGAAGAATTAAGAATTCCTTATATTGAAGTGGGAAGAATGGCAAATGAATTGAAAATAAAAATAAAAAAATGTGAACTTGGTTGTTTTTAATGGGCACTATTTTTTTTGAACTTGCTCTTACCCTATATTTTGCAGGATTCCTTCTTAGTCTTGCTGGTAT
>CAZYLC010000001.1:4045-17103 GCA_964648755.1 uncultured Thermodesulfovibrio sp. | reverse complement strand
AGATTTAGATAAGGCGGTTTTAATCCTAAGCTTGTCTGGTTTTACTCTTCATTCGATCTATTTATTTTTAAGATACATCAAAGCTGGTCAAGCACCAATTTTTTCCATGCATGAAGCAAATTCCTTTTTTGCCTGGAGTATTCTTTTAATATCTTTTCTTATATATTTTACTAATAAAGTAAAAATAATTAACTTTAATATAATATTAAGCTTTTCTTTTATGTTTGTAAGTGCTTTTTTCCCAAGAAATATTCCAGTCTTAAGAGCTGAACTAAAAAACTTTTGGATTGATATTCATGCCCTTATGGCAGTTTTTGGTATTGCCTTATTTAGTTTAGCTTTTATTTTTAGTATACTCTATCTGATTCAAGAAAGAGCTGTAAAAGCTAAAAAATTTGGAGGGCTCGAGAGCATAATTCCAAGTCTTGAGATCCTTGATAAATTAAATTATCGTCTCATATTTTGGGGTTTTCCTATCTACAGCATTGCCTTAATTGTTGGACTTGTTAAATATTTATCTCTATTAGGTTTTCTTTGGGATCCAAAAGAAATATGGAGTTTCCTAACATGGATAGTTTATTTATCAATTTTTTATTTAAGGGTTAAGGGAGATTGGAGGAAGAAAAAGGCTGCCTATTTAACTATTTTTGCTTTTCTTCTTATAATAGTCGGCTTTTTTGGTATTAACTTATTAACAGAGAGTTTTCATAAACCGCTATGAGTTTAATTGTTGTCGGAACTAATCATAAAACAGCACCCGTTGAAATAAGAGAAAGGTTAGCTTTCAATAGTAAGGAATTGATTAGAGAGGGTTTAAAGTATTTAATAAATATGGTTGGAGTTAACGAAGCATTAATTTTTTCTACCTGTAATAGAGTTGAAATATACGTATATAAATCGATTTCCTGCAATTCTGAAATCTTAGCAGAAGAAGGATGTAGTATAGAGGAATTGATTAAAAACTTTTTGTCAGATTTCCATAGAATTGATCGAAGAGAATTTGAAAAATATTTATATATTTATAAAGATAGACAAGCAGTAGAACATCTTTTTAAAGTAGCATCAAGCCTTGACTCAATGATAATAGGCGAACCTCAGATAACAGGACAAGTAAAGGAAGGCTACGAAATTGCTTTATCGGAAAAAGCAACATCCTTAATATTAAATTATCTCATGAATAGAGCCCTTTTCACTGCAAAAAGAGTAAGAAAGGAAACCAGAATAGGGGAAAATCCTGTATCTGTAAGTTATGCAGCAGTTGGACTTATCAAAAAAGTTTTTGATGAACTCTCAAAAAAATCGGTTCTTCTCGTGGGTGCTGGTGAAATGGCAGAACTTGCGATAAGACATTTAATTGGAAGTGGAATTAGAGAACTCTATGTTACAAATAGAACATTACAGAGGGCTGAAGAATTAGCGAGTTTATTTAATGGAAAAGCAACTGCCTTTGAAAACTTAAAAGAAAATCTCATAAAGACAGATATTGTTATTTGTTCCACTGGTGCTCCTCATTATGTAATAGATGAAAAAATGTTGAAGGAAGTAATGTTTTTAAGGAAGTATAAACCCATATTTTTAATAGATATATCCGTACCCCGAAATATTGATCCTGCTTGCAATAATCTTGATAACGTATATCTATACAATATTGATGATCTTCAGGACGTTGTTGATTCTAACATTCTTGAACGTAGGAAGGAAGCAGAGAAGGCTTTAGAAATTGTCCATGAAGAGACAGATAAATTTTTCCAATGGCTGGAATCCCTTAATAGCGTTCCTGTCATTGTTTCTCTTAGAAACAAGGCAGAACATATTAGACAAGAGGAATTAGAGAAATTTAAGGGTAAATTTAAAGACTTATCTCCTGATATTTTGAATTCTGTTGATTATCTAACTCAAAGTATAATAAATAAAATAATGCATGAACCAACGGTTGTACTTAAAAATAATTGTGACATGAAGGAGACATTAATTTTAGCAGCGAGGAGGTTATTTGGACTTGATAGTGAGGAGGAATAAAATTGTAATTGGAACAAGAGGTAGTAAGCTTGCTTTATGGCAGGCAAATTGGGTTAAAGAAAAGCTGAATTCAATCTATCCCAATTTGCTTATTGAAATAGAAAAAATAAAAACAACAGGAGATAAAATTCTTGATGCTCCCTTGGCAAAAATTGGTGGTAAGGGATTGTTTGTAAAAGAGATAGAAGAAGCTTTGATATCAAAAAGAATTGATTTAGCAGTTCATAGTATGAAAGATGTTCCTACGGAAATTCCTGAAGGATTAAACATTCATGCCATATGTGAAAGAGAAGACCCGAGAGATGTTCTTATCAGTAAAGATGGTAAGATGCTAAATGAGCTTCCAGATGGTTCGATAATAGGAACAAGCAGTTTGAGAAGGACTGTTCAAGTAAGAGCGTTGAAAAGAGATTTAATTATAAAACCTTTGAGGGGAAATGTGGATACTCGAATTAGAAAGCTAAAAGAAGGGGAATTTGATGCAATCATTCTTGCTATGGCAGGGGTAAAACGCATGGGATATGGAAACATAGTAACAGAAATATTTTCTGATGAAACCATGATCCCTGCAATAGGACAGGGTGCAATTGGAATAGAAACAAGAGTTGATGATGATTTTGTTAATGACTTAATAAAGCCCTTAAACCATGATAATACAGTAACTTGTATTGTTGCAGAGAGAGCTTTTTTATCTCTTATGGGTGGAGGCTGTCAAGTGCCTCTTGCCTGTCATGCAAAATTTGAAAATGATTCTTTAAATGTAATGGCCATGATAGGAGACCCTGAAGGAGATATTGATTTAATAAAAGGGATGAGGCAATACAAATTTAGCTCTGAATCCTCAATTTTGAAAGAAGCTATGAAAGTTGGTGAAGACCTTGCTGCTGATTTATTACAAAGGGGTGGGGAAGAGATACTTTCGAGGATTTACTCAAATATCTGAAAAATTATTTTCTTCTATTTTATACTCTTTAATTTTGTAATAAAGAGTTCTTAAAGATATCCCAAGAATATTGGCTGCTTGCTTCTTATTACCTCCGGAATTTTTTAAAGCTTCAATAATTGCCTTTTTCTCTAAGGATTTGAGGTCATTCAATTCTGTTTCATTAAGGATATCAGGTTTGATTTCAATTTCCTTAGAATTTGATAAAATAATAGCTCTCTCGAGCATGTTTTCCAGTTCTCTTATATTACCAGGGAAAGAATAAGTCTTAATTATTTCCAATGATTTATCATCTAATTTTTTATTTTCTTTACCGAGTCTAAAAGAAATTTTCTTTATAAGATATTCTGCTATCTTTGGTATGGAATTTCTTCTATCTCTTAAAGAGGGTAATTTTATCGGGAAAACATTTAATCTAAAATAGAGATCTTCTCTGAATTTCCCATCCTTAACCATTTGTTTTAAATCTTTGTTAGTGGCTGTTATAAATCTTGCATTAGTCTTTAAAATTTCGAGTCCACCTAATCTTTCAAAACTTTTATTCTGTAAGACTTTTAAAAACTTAGCTTGAACAGAGGGCGTAAGTTCTCCAATTTCGTCAAGAAAAAGGGTTCCGTCTTGGGCAAGCTCTATTTTGCCAGGTTTTTGTTTGATTGCACCTGAAAAAGCACCCTTTTCATATCCGAATAGCTCGGATTCAATGAGTGACTCGGGAATGGATGCACAGTTTATCTCTATGAATTCTCCTTTTCTTTCGCTCATTTTATGGATTGCCTTAGCAATGGCTGATTTTCCTGTGCCAGTTTCACCGTAAAGTATTAGTGTTGTATCAGTTTTTGCCACTTCTTGAATTATCTTGTACACATCCTCCATCCCTGCAAACAGTATATCATGAGGTATTTCTTCAGGTTCGACTTTTCTATCTATAAAAGAGGTTTCATGTCTATGAGAGCTGAGGATTCTTTTAACCATTTCTAAAAATTCTTCCGGTGAGGGTAGAGGTTTTGTTATGTACTCAAGGGCTCCTTTTTTGATTGCCTCGACGGCAGAAGGGATGCTACCAAAGGCAGTAATAATAATAAAGGCACTTTTTGGTAATATTTGTCTTGCTTTTTCAATGAAAATTACTCCATCCATTTTAGGCATTTTTAAATCTGAGATAATGAGATGGGGAGAAAATTCAAAGATAGATTTTAAGGCAACCTCAGGGTCATAGAAAACTTTTACAGAATAATCTTCTTCTTCAAGGATGGTTCTTAAAAATGATGCGAAGGATATGTCGTCTTCAACTATAAGTATTCTGGCATTATTAGACATAGGGTTGTACCTATTCCTTTCTTGCTGGTAATTTTTAATTCAATTTTTAGACTTTCACAAAGCTTACTTACAATTGCAAGTCCTAATCCTGTACCTTTAGGTTTTGTTGTAAAAAAGGCTTCCTTTGCCATTTTTAAAGTATTTGCATCCATGCCTTCACCAGTATCTGTTATTTCAATTTTTATTTTACCATTGATTTTTTTAGCCATGATATTTATCCTTTTCTCCTTTGACTCTGATAAGGCATCAACTGCGTTCTGCATAATGTTAGTGATTACTTGTTTTAGTTTATCTCTATCAGTTTTTACTGATATATCTTCTATATTTGATTGAATTGTTATACCCCTCTGATTTGAAAAGGTTAAGATTATTTCATGAAAGAGTTCTTTAAGATTGAAATTTGTTATGTTTATTTTATGAGGAGTAGCATAGTGGGATAGCTCATCACTAAGTCTTTCAAGTCTTAGGCTTTCCTTTAGAATTATATCAATATATTCTGTCAATGAAGGATCGGTAACTTTCTTCATTAAATACTGGGCAAATCCCTTTATGCTACCGAGGGGATTTCTTATTTCATGTGCTAATACTTTTGAAAGGATGGATAAATTCTCGAGCTCTTTCATCTTTGTTTGCATTCTTTCTATTTTTCCAAGTACGAATGTTGCTAATATTCCTGCAAAAATTATCAATAAAATTGAAAAGCCCATAAAAATAAGATGAGTTTTTGCTGCTCTTAGAAGTGTTTCTGCAGGATAAGTATGCAGGGCCACTCTTATTACAAATTCATTATTTGCAATTTTTATAGTTGTATCTGAGACGAAAACTTCCTCCCCTGTTCCAAGCTTAATAGTATGATAAAAGGGATTTTCCTGTTTTGATACTCCCTTGATATCTTCGAAGACTTTACCTATCAAAGCAGGATTAGAGTGAAGTATTACAGTACCGTTTTTATCATAGAGACCCAGAAAGGCAATCCCTTCCCATCTCTCATCAAGAAGCATTTTAGACATTATATCGCTTCCCTCAATTTGTAAACTTTCAATGCTTAGGTTTTGAATAAAACTATTCAGGGTAATGGTTATTCCTAAGGCTTGCATTTTTAAAGCTTCCTCTGTTGCATCAATAGCGTTTTCATAGAGTAAATATCCACTAATTGACAAGCTTATAGTGGAAATAAAGACAATCACTAAAATGATTATTATTGAGCCAAAATTCCTTTTCTTGATAGTTCCACCTCACTATATACTTCCTGAGGATTTTCTATATATTTAGGAGAAATATGAAGAACTCTTATTTCACCAACATCTGCTTTTTTGGCGATTTCGCCGGCAATCTTGGCAGTAAGATGATTTCTATCAACTGCTCTATCCTTATCTTTATTAAGAAAATAGGCTTCACAAAAGAGTATGTCCGAACCTTTTACAAATTGAATTATTTTTTTGATATTATCTTCAGTTGGCGCTATATCCATAACGTATGAAATCTTTTCTCCTTTTGTAATTTTGAGAATAGGAAAAAGCTCCTCTATCTTTAATTTACCTTTCGGAGTTTCTACTTTTATGAACGAAGTTTTCCTTTTAGGTCTTAACAAATTTACGGGGTCATAATTATAGTAGATTTTGATGAATTTTTTAAGCTCTCCAATCCAAGGTCCAATCTGAAAACCAGCTTTTTCCAGTTCTACTTTGTTTATATTTATGTGGAAATCTTCCTCTATTGAATAAGCTATAACAGGTATGCCGTGGGATAGCACTATTGCTCTAACCTTAAAAAGAGGTTCATTAAGTATAATATTGCTTTTTAATGGTAAAACCCCCATGTTTTTCCTTTTAAATCCCTTTGATGCTACAAATTTTGCAAAGGCTATTTCCTTATTATTTTTTATTGCATAGGCTTCAATCTCTAAAGGATAATCTGAAACAAGATTCCATGTATATCCTCTGAGTTTCCCATTAACACATTCAATAATGTTCTCAGGTCCATAAATTCTGAGAGGTTCATGCCTTCTCAGTATTGCTCTTATTACCTGATCAAAGCCTATAAAATGGTCTATATGGGTATGAGTAACAAAAATATCACTAACTTTAAGAATCTCATTAAAGGGAATTTTTCTAATGTCACCCACATCTAAAAGTAATGCTCTTTTTTCTCTTAAAAGCTGTATTAAAACACAGGGGTCCCCAAAAGCATTGTTTATAACTTTATAATGAAAAAGTCTTGCCACAATGGTATAATTATACAAAATTAAGGTGAGATTTTATTAACTGGAGGAGTCTATGTCTGAATTAAGAAGAGATCCCATATCAGGAAGATGGGTTATAATTGCTGTTGAAAGAGGAAAAAGACCTTCTGATTTTACACCGGTCAGTCAAAAAAGAAAAATTAAGGGTTTTTGCCCCTTTTGTCCTGGAAACGAACATACTGCTCCAAATGAAATTATTGCTTTTAGACCTCCAAATACAGCGCCAAATTCTCCAGGGTGGACATTGAGAGTTGTTCCAAACAAATTCCCTGCACTTCAGATTCATGGCGAACTTAATAAAAGAGGAGAAGGAGTTTACGATAAAATGAATGGGATAGGTGCCCATGAAGTAATCATTGAAACACCTGACCATCTGGCATCCTTGTCTACCATGACCCAGAAGACTGTGGAAGATGTATTATGGGCTTATTATTTTAGAATTACAGATTTGAAAAAAGATGTAAGATTTAAGTACGTTTTAATTTTTAAAAATGAAGGAGAAGTAGCAGGAGCTACAATCGAGCATTCTCACAGTCAAATTATTGCCTTACCGGTAGTTCCCCATCATGTGACAGAAGAGATGAATTCCTCTAAAAGGTATTATGAACTGCGGGACAGGTGTATATTTTGCGATATAATCGCCCAAGAGCTTGAAACAGACAAAAGAGTTATCTATCAAAATGATTCTTATATTGTTCTTGCCCCCTTTGCCCCAAGAGAACCCTTTGAAACGTGGATATTACCTAAAAGACATGAATCAAAATTTGAGCCAAAAGATAAGAGTTTTGCTCTTCTTGCAGAGGCTTTACAGATTACTTTAAAAAAACTTGATGCTGTGCTCGAGACTCCTCCATATAACTATGTTCTTCATACTTCCCCTTTTCATGATGAGATAAATGATTACTATCACTGGCATATTGAAATAATTCCTAAACTTATAAAAACTGCTGGTTTTGAATGGGGTTCTGGATTCTTTATAAATCCTACACCCCCTGAAGAGGCTGCAAAATTTATGAGGGAGGCAAAATCATGAGGGTAGCCTTAATTTCAGCAGAAGCTTATCCTTTCTCTAAAACTGGTGGATTAGGGGATGTGGTTGGTGCTCTTTTTAAAGAAGTAATTAAAGCAGGAATAGACGCTAAACTTTTTCTACCCTATTACAGAGTAACGAAAAATAATTTTTTTGATAAAGTTGAGAATACGGAGATTCTCTATGGTATTCCTATAGGGGAAAGTGAAAAATTTGGGGCTTTACTCTCTGCAAGAGCAGTTGTTGACAGAGAAGATAATTTAATTTTAAAGCCGGATAAAAAAGGGAATGTATATTTCATTGAACATAATGATTATTTTGATAGAGAACAGATTTACGGAACTAACTTTGGAGAATATTTTGACAATGCAGAGAGATTCATATTTTTTTCAAGAGCTATTCTCGAGGTTTGTAAAATTTTAAATCTTCGATTTGATGTAATTCACTGTAATGATTGGCATACTGCTCTTATTCCTCTTTATCTTAAAACTTTATATAAAGAATGTCTTTGTTTTGAAAGGAGTAGGACTATTCTAACCATTCATAATTTAGGATATCAAGGTGTTTTCCCAAAAGAAAAATTGACATTAACAGGATTTGGATGGGAAATGTTTCATATAGATTGTTTAGAATTTTATGGAATGGTAAATTTTCTAAAAGGTGGGATTTTTAATGCTGATTTTGTTACTACAGTAAGTCCTAATTATGCAAAGGAGATATTAACCCCAGAATATGGTTTTGGGCTTGATGGCGTTTTAAGAAAAAGAAAAGACTATTTGATGGGAATTATAAATGGAATAGATTACAAAATATGGAATCCTGAGAGTGACCCATATATTTTTCAAAATTATGGTATAAATAACCTCCATAAAAAAAGTAAGAACAAGGACGCGTTAATAAGGATGACAGAGCTTGACTGTAGTATTGATACTCCTCTCTTGGCATTTATTGGTAGAATGGCTTCTCAAAAGGGAATAGATATCCTAATCGATTCTTTACCAGCATTAATTGATAAGGGAATTAGATTTATTTTTGAGGGCACAGGTGAAGTTTTCTATGAAAATAAAGTAAGAGAAATTCAGCAACAATTTCCTTCAAAAGTCCATGCTTTTATTGTTTTCGATGAGATTTTAGCCCATAAAATTTATGCTGGTGCTGACAGTATAATTTTACCATCTAAATATGAACCTTGCGGCTTAAGTCAATTGATCGCTATGAGATATGGTACTATTCCCATATGCAGAAAGACCGGAGGGTTTATAGATACAGTAGAAGATGGGATAACAGGTTTTCTATTTGAAAAATTTGATTCTTCCTCTTTAACAGGGTCAGTGGAAAGATTTATGGAAGTTTACAAGAACAAAGAAAGTTTTAATAAAATGATAACTTCTGCAATGCAGAGAGATTTTTCATGGTCAAATATTTGTAGAGAGTATATCAAATTATATGATAAGGTTAAAATTTTATGAGAGAATTAAAGGCACTGTATGAACTAATCCATCTTCTGGAAGTATCTGACGATACTAATGTTTTACTTGAAAGATTGATTTTTCATATTACCGAACTAATGAACGCTCAATCTGCGGTTTTAAGATTGATAAAGGATAAAAAGTTATATGTAGCTGCTACTTTTAATTTAAGTCAATATAAATCAGAGATAAATATAGAGGAGGGTTTATGTGGAGAAGTAATTAGGGAAGGAATAGTAAAAATTTTTAATAAAGAACAGCTTGAGATGGCAGAAATTGATATGCCCGCATACTCTGCAATTTGTCTGCCTCTAATAATAAAAAAAACAGGTCCATCTAAAGAAGACAAGTTAAAAGTAGAAGAACAAATCATAGGGACAATAATAATCTACAATAAAATTAATTCAGAAGAAGGCATGGGAGAATTCACAGAAGAGGACATTAAGCTTGGAGAAATTTTTTCATCCGTTGCGTCTTTAATAATAAAAAAGTCAATTCACTATAGAGAATTAAACGAACTAAAAAGTTATCTCGAAAGCTTAATCCAAAGTTCAGCTGATGCTATTGTTGCAACTGATCTTAATAATGTTGTGACTGCTTGGAATAAGGGTGCAGAGACAATATTCGGATACAAAAGAGAAGAAGTCATAGGTAAACCATTACCTGTAATACCTGATTTTTTGATGGAATTGGAAAAGCTTTATTTAGAAAAAATTAAACAAGGAGAAACATTAAGAGATATTGAAACAGTCAGAATTACAAAAGATCATAGAATTATTGAAGTAAGCCTTACACTTTCTCCCATAAGAAATATAGCAGGTGAGATATTAGGTGTAAGCAGAATTGCGAGAGATATTACAGAAAAAAAGAAGATTGAGAGAGAGCTAATAAGAAGAAATGAAGAACTTACTAAAATTCTTTTTGTTAGTTCAGTAGTAAGAAGCACATTGTCCTTAAATAGATTGTTAAGAATGATTTTAACAGTTATTACAATGGGTGAAGGATTAGGTTTTAATAGAGCAGTACTTTTTCTATTAGATGAGGAAAGTAATACCTTAAGAGGCAAAATGGCAGTTGGTCCTTCAAATTATGAAGAGGCTTGGCAGATATGGTCAAGTCTGTCAAAAAGTAAAAAAAGTCTCTATGAGGTTTTAGAAGAATTAAGCAAAAGGGAGTTAGAGGAAGATTCCTTTTTTGATAGGCTATGTAAAAATCTTTCAATCTCCTTAGATAATGGCAATACACCAATAGTAAGGGCTGTTAAAGAGAGAAAAGTTTTTAATATACAAGATGTTCACAAGGAAGAAGCGGATCCTGTTATTATTCAGCAACTTGGAAGTATTGCATATGCTATTGTTCCTTTAATATCTAAAGGGAAAACCATAGGAGTTATTTGGGTAGATAATTTGTATACTCGAAAGCCCATATCAGAACAGGACATTAATTTTTTAAAAGGCTTTGCTGATCAGGTTGCAGGAGCTATCGAGAATGCTTGGATATTTGAAAAGGTAGAACAAGCGGAAAAAGAAATGGAAATGTTATTCGATTCCATAACTGATTTACTATATTACACAGATGAATTTTATTCAATTAAAAAGGTTAATAAAGCCTTTCTTAAAAAGATTGGCAAGGAAGAAAAAGATGTTATCAATAAAAAATGCTTCCAGCTCATTCATAGAACAGATCATCCATTGAAAAATTGTCCCCATAGAGAGGCAATAGAAAGCAAGAGGGAAAAGATAGGAGAAATAGAAGAAAATTATCTTGATGGCATATATTTGGTATCAAGTTCACCAATTTTTGACAGGGAAGGGAATTTAAAGGGTACTATTAATCTCGCAAGAGATATAACAGAAATAAGGGATTTAAGAGAAAAGTTATCATCTATGGAAAAAATGGCTGCCTTAGGTGAAATGGCTGCAAAAGTTGCTCATGAGATACGAAATCCTCTTCTTGCTATTGGTGGCTTTGCAAAGAGACTCGATAAGGAAATAGAAGATGATAAATTAAAAGGTTACGTTAAAGTAATCATTGATGAGACGAGAAGGCTTGAAAGAATATTGAATGAGACCTTAAGTTTTGTAAGGCCTCAGCCTTCAACTAAAGTTCCCTTTAAGATTAATAAGTTAATATATGACATAGCTAATCTTACAGAGTCAAGTTTAAAGAGTAATAATAATAAATTACTTATTGAATCTGAGGATGACATCGTAATCTTAGGCAGTTACGACAAATTAAAAGAAGTTATACTTAATTTAATAACAAATGCCAACGAAGCAACGAAGGATGGAAATATTACTATTCGATTAAAAAAAATAAAAGAGCCAATTAAAGAGGAAAATTTATACGATGAAGTTTGTATGCTTGAAGTGGAAGATACAGGATCTGGTATATCAAAGGAAAATTTAAAAAAAATTTTTAATCCCTTTTTTACTACAAAAATAAATGGTACAGGTTTGGGACTTGCGATATCCAAAAAGATTATTGATGAACACGGTGGTATAATTAAAGTAGAAAGTGAAGAAAATAAGGGTACAAGTTTTAGGATTTATTTGCCAACTTACAAGGAGGGAGGTATAAATAATGAAAATAATGGTGGTGGATGATGAAAAAAATATTTTAACGCTCTATCAATCAGAACTCGAGGATGAAGGATATGAAGTAGTTGCAGCAAATTCGGGCAAAGAAGCATTGGAACTATTTGATAAAGAAAATCCTGATTTAGTTACTCTTGATATAATGATGCCTGACATTGATGGGATACAAGTTCTTAGACAACTCAAAGAGAAAAATCCGAATGTACCAGTAATCATGCTTACTGCCTACGATTATAGAGATGACTTTTCAGTTTGGGCCTCTGATGCTTATGTGGTAAAGTCTTCTGATTTAGGTCCTTTGAAAGAGACAATTAGGCAAATTGCTCAAAAATTAGGGATAAAATGAAAAAATTTGCCCTAACCTTTCTTTTTATTTTAATATTTCCACTTATAGGTCATTGTGAAATAACTGAGGAAACATTAAAAAATGGTCTCAAAATAATCATAATAGAGGACCATTCTTCACCTGTTGCAACTTTTCAAGTGTGGTATAAAGTAGGTTCTATTGATGAACCTGAAGGTAAATCTGGAATAAGCCATTTACTTGAACATTTAATGTTCAGGGGAAGCAAGAAATATCCAGGCAATATTTTTTCAAAAATTGTCCAATCTCATGGAGGTATAGATAATGCCTTTACAACAAAAGACTACACCCTATACTTTCAAAAGCTTACTCCCCCTAAATTAAATATTTCCATTGATCTTGAATCAGACAGAATGGCAAATCTTCTTTTACAAAAGGAAGACTTTGAACTTGAAAAGAAAATTGTTCTTGAAGAGAGAAGACAAAGATATGAAGATGACCCTGAAAGTCTTATAGTTGAAGAAGTTATAGGAACAGCTTTTAAATCCCATCCCTATAGAAGGCCTGTCATCGGCTGGACTGAAGACATACAATCAATAACATTTGAAGACATAAAAGGGCATTATAAGAGGTTCTACTGTCCTAATAATGCTTTTATAATTGTTGCTGGAGATATTAAAAAAGAGGAAATTATCGGTAAGCTCAGAGAAAGTTTTGAAAGAATTCCGTTGTGTGAAAATAAAAAAGAGAAAAAACACCTCTATGAAACAAAGCAATACGGAGAAAGAAAAATAATTCTAAAAAGACAAACTCATCTTCCCATGCTTGTAATGGCTTATAAAGTTCCTGCTTATCCAAATAAAGACAGCCTATCCCTTGAAATACTAAGTACGATTTTAGGTGAGGGAAAAAGTTCAAGACTATATAGAAAGCTCGTTAATGAAAAGGGTTTGGTTGTTGATGTAGGAACTTCCAATTCACCTATAAGTAGGGATGGCTTCTTGTTTTTCATTGTAGCTTCAATAAAGGATAAAGCAAAAGTTGATGAGGTTGAAAAAATTATAAGAGAAGAAGTTGAAAAGCTAAAGAGTGAGCTATTCTCTGAAAGGGAGATAGAGAAAGCCAAAAATCAAGTAG
>CAZYLC010000001.1:720-4035 GCA_964648755.1 uncultured Thermodesulfovibrio sp. | reverse complement strand
GAGGATATAATTAAAATTTCGAAACAAGACATTCAAGAGGTAGCTAAAAAATATTTTAATGAAGATAGATTAACAGTAGGAGTTTTGCTGCCAAAGTGAAAATAAAATTTATACTTTTATTTTTTTTGAGTTCTCTATTTATATTATCTAACTATAGCTACGCAGGAGCTACTAAAATGGATTTTAAAACAATAAACTTAAATAATGGTGGTAAGATAAAGTATCTTTATCGCAATAGTATACCTATTGTTTATATTACTGTACTAATTCCTGCATCCTCTTTAGATGAGACAAAACCTTCTCAGGCATATCTCACAGCGCACATGTTAACTCATGGAACAAAAAATCGTTCTGCAAGAAAGATTGAAGATGAAATAGATTTTTTAGCAATATCAGTGGAAAAGAAAATTACCCATGATTATACAATGCTAACCCTCTCCACTACTAAGAGACATTTAAAAGAGGCGGTGGAAATTTTCTTTGACATATTAAGAAATCCCACATTTCCTGAAGAAGAGTTCACAAAAGAGATTTCTATCCTTGAGAAATCTCTTAAACAGATGGAAGAAGACCCTTCTTTTATAGCGAATAAAAAGTTATTAAAAAGTATTTTTGGAGAACACCCCTACGGAAGACCTTTAGAAGGCGAACCAGAAAGTTTAAGAAATCTAAATAGGCAAGATTTGGTAGACTTCTATGATAAATTTTACAAGCCTGAAAAAATGATTTTTTCCTTTGTTGGCGATATAAATGAAAAAGAGCTTCTTGAGTTAAAGAAAAATTTTTTAGATAACTGGATAGGAAAAAGTAGTGAAAGAAAAATAAGCCCTCCAAAGTTTCTCAAGAGAGATAAGCCATTAGAGATTCATGTAAAAAGGGATGACCTTGCTCAATCTACAATTGTCTTTGGCTACGAGGGAATTAGCAGAAAAGATCCTGATTTTTATGCATTCAGCGTTATGAACTATATTTTAGGTGGAGGAGGACTTACATCAAGGCTGGCGAAAAAGGTTAGAGAAGAAAAAGGTCTTGCCTATTCTGTTTATAGTTCCTTTACGCCCTATTTATTCCCAGGTCTCTTTTACATAGAAGCAAAAACTAAGGCTGAGAATACAAATAATGTTATAAAAATTATTATTGATGAAATAAAAGAAATATCCTCAAAGGGCGTGACAGAGGAGGAGTTGAAAGAGGCTAAATTATTTTTGACTGGAAGTTTACCTCTTAGGATTGACACAATGAGAAAAATTAGTGAATTTATGCCTCTTTTGGATTTTTATGAACTCGGGGACGATTATTTCACCAAGTATACGAATTATATTGATAATGTAAGTGGTCAGGATATTATGAAAATTACTAAAAGAATATTACATGAGAACCACATTGTTGTTATAGTTGGTCCGCAGTCATTGAAATAGTCTTTTGTTCAAGATCATAGGAAAAATATAAAAACTTGAATTTTGCGTAATAGAAGTATTATATTTAACATTGCAAGAGAGTTTATAAATATGTTTTTTGGGACATTTCATTTTAGATAACGTTAGAGGCTATATTTTTTTCAGGATAGTTAATAGATAAAATCGAATTTTTATTTAATTTGTCTTGACACTTTTTTTGTTTTTTGATAAACTAAAAAGTCTTGACTATGAATGTTAAGGATCTGTTAAGAATAAATTTAGCCTATTTAAAATGAGGTGAAAAAGTGCCAACAATAGCGCAATTAGTAAAAAAGGGAAGAGAGAAGGTTGAAAGAAAAACAAAATCACCGGCATTGCAATCATGCCCTCAAAGAAGAGGTGTTTGTGTAAGAGTCTATACAACGACGCCTAAGAAACCAAACTCAGCTTTGAGAAAAGTTGCAAAGGTAAGGCTAACCAATGGAGTTGAAGTTATAGCGTATATTCCAGGTGAAGGACATAATTTGCAGGAACATTCAATTGTGTTGGTAAGGGGTGGAAGAGTAAAAGATTTACCAGGTGTTAGATATCACATAGTTAGAGGTACATTGGACTGTGCTGGTGTTAACAATAGAAGAAAGAGTCGTTCCAAATATGGAACAAAAAGACCAAAATAATTGGGGAGTAAGGGATGCCTAGAAGAGGTTATGTTCCAAAAAGAGAAGTATTACCAGATCCAAAATATCAAAGTAAGCTTGTTTCAAAGCTTATAAATGTAATTATGGAGGATGGAAAGAAATCAACGAGTGAGAGGATTTGTTACGGTGCCTTTGAGATAATCAGAGAAAAAACAGGAATGGATCCACTTAAAGTTTTCAAACAAGCAATGGAGAATATAAAGCCGATTCTTGAAGTAAGACCGAGAAGAGTTGGTGGCGCCACCTATCAGGTGCCAATGGAAGTAAGACCAAATAGAAGGTTAAGTCTTGCTTTAAGATGGTTAACAACTTATTCAAGGCAGCGTAAAGAAAAAACAATGAAAGAAAGATTAGCAGGTGAAATATTAGATGCCTATAACAATGTAGGTTCTTCAATAAAGAAAAGAGAAGAAACTCACAAAATGGCTGAAGCCAACAGAGCATTCGCTCACTATAGGTGGTAATTTAGAGGAGGATATGAGTAGATTTCCCTTAGAAAAAACAAGAAATATTGGTATTATGGCTCACATAGATGCCGGTAAAACAACAACTACCGAACGCATTCTCTATTATACTGGTGTTACTTATAAAATTGGTGAAGTCCATGAGGGTACAGCGGTCATGGACTGGATGCCACAGGAGCAGGAACGTGGTATTACTATCACCGCTGCTGCAACAAGCTGTGAATGGAAGGACTACAAAATTAACATAATAGATACTCCTGGTCACGTAGATTTTACAATCGAAGTTGAAAGATCATTGAGAGTTCTTGACGGTGCTGTAGCAGTTTTTGATGCTTCAGCGGGAGTTGAACCTCAAAGTGAAACTGTATGGAGACAGGCAGATAAATACAGGGTACCAAGAATTGCTTTTATGAACAAAATGGATAAACTGGGAGCAGATTTTAATATGGCTGTAGAAAGCATGATTGAAAAACTTGGTGCAAATCCTGTTCCAGTGCAGCTTCCTATAGGTAAAGAAGATACTTTTAGAGGGCCTATCGATCTCGTAGAAATGAAAGTATATTATTTTGATGATGAAACCTTAGGCGCAAAATTTGTTGAAGACGAAGTTCCTCAGGAGTATCTTGAAGAGGCTAAAAAAAATAGAGAAAAAATGATTGAGGCATTATGTGATATAGATGATAACTTAATGGATAAATACCTTGCTGGTGAGGAAATCACAGCAGAGGAAATAAGAAAAGCCTTAAGAAAAGGAAC
>CAZYLC010000001.1:0-710 GCA_964648755.1 uncultured Thermodesulfovibrio sp. | reverse complement strand
TGTTGAATTAAAGATAACTCCTGTTTTATGTGGTTCTGCTTTTAAAAATAAGGGTGTTCAGATGCTCCTGGACGCCATAGTTTATTATTTGCCATCACCTCTTGATGTTCCTCCGGTAAGAGGGATAAATCCTTTGGATGGTTCAGAGCTTGAGAGAAAACCTAATGTTGATGAGCCTCTATCAGCTTTAGCTTTTAAAATTATGGCGGATCCTTACATGGGGAGTTTGACCTATGTTAGGGTTTATTCTGGAGTAATAACATCAGGTTCTTATATTTATAATGCAACAAGAAATGTGAAAGAGAGAGTAGCAAGAATATTTAGAATGCATGCTAATCATAGAGAGGAAATCAAGGAAATTTGTGCTGGTGATATAGCTGCAGTGGTTGGTCTAAAAAATACCTTTACAGGTGATACAATATGTGATGAATCAAATCCCATTATTCTCGAATCAATAGAATTCCCAGAACCTGTGATATCAGTTGCTATTGAACCAAAGACAAAGGCAGATCAAGAAAAATTATCCTTAGCATTACAAAAAATTTCCCAGGAAGACCCCTCATTTAGAGTTTCATACAATGAAGAAACAGGGCAAACTATTATTTCAGGAATGGGAGAATTGCACCTTGAAATTATTGTAGATAGACTCACAAGAGAATTTAAAGTAGGAGCTAATGTAGGAAAGCCTCAGGTTGCTTATAAAGAAACAA